>CALGFJ010000023.1 GCA_937881055.1 uncultured Acidimicrobiaceae bacterium
GTTGAGCCGTCAGGTGCGTCCATGACTTCGATGCCCGAGGTCACGAGGACGTCGCGAATTCGATCCGCGAGGGCGAAATCCTTCGCGTCACGCGCACTGATTCGAAGGGCCAATAGTCCATTCACGAGGTCTGTCGGGTCTATGCGATTGTTTCCTCCCGAGATCGCCATCCTCACCAATCGTGCGATGGCTTCGATCGACTCCGGTCCGCCCTTTTCGGCCAGGACGGCGAGTGAATTCACATCGTCAAGTTCAGGAGATGGGACGACTATCGCTTCGCCACTTTCTGGTTCGAATGATTGGAGTTCTGCCAAGGAGATTGTTGATCCGCTCTCGAAGGTTCGTGTCTGCGCGTTGCGTCGCCAGTACACGCCGCCCTTGCCCATCACGGTCAACGTGTTGTGCTCGAGGTCGATGATGCCGGCGGTGTGTTCATCGATGCCGAGGATTCCGGTGTCGTCGGGGAGTTGATGTTCGAGTTGGATGAGTCGTTCCTCGCCGAGGTAGCAGAACCGGGTGTCGTAGTTACCACCTTCGGCATTGTCGAAGTGGGGGATCACGGCGCCCCGGATGCCCGCCATCGCCAAGACGTCAAGGCCGGGCAGCCAGTGGCTTTCCGAGCCCACCTTGTAGATCTCATACACCGGGACCGTGAGGGCACCGAGGGTGAGCGCCGCGGCCGACGCGAAGCAGAGCACCCCGCCAGCTTGGAGCGTCCCGCGCAGGTCTTCGGCCAAACCCAGGGGCGCCCATTGGTAGAGCGCGTAACTCGGCGATCCCGGTCCGGCGAAGACATAATTGGCCGCGCGAACGTCTTGGCGAAACGCGGCTCGTTCCACCTCGCTCGTCCCGTCAAATTTCGTGAAGTGCAAGGGCGCAATCGGCACTCGCAACGACGTCGCAAAGTAATCGACAATCTTTTCTGTCATTTGCGGAATATTGGCCTGGAAGCCGTAGGCGGTGTCGAGTGAGACGGCGTGCACCGTGTCAAGGTGTTTCAACAATTTACGGTGGACCTTGGTCATGCTCGGGGCAATCTCTCCCGAGCCAAGAAGTGCGAGGACGCCCAGGGTCACAGGTAGCAGCGTACCGTCAAAAAAATGGTGGTGTCCTAGGGCCTTTTGACTAAGTTGGGATGGTGAGCGCGGTCTTCATTCAAGTCAAGAACCGAGCCCGCGGCAACGTGACGTCACCCATGATCGTGTGGTCGGTGCTCATGGCCGTGGTGATCTTCATGGTCGAAGCGAGCCACGGAGCCCACCACGATGCCCTCTGGGTCGGATTCGGGGCAACGGTGCTCTTCGGGGTCTACTTGGGACTCCGACGCAGGGTCGCGGCCGCATTCGTGGCACCGTTCGTCAGCTGGATGGTCGCGTGGATACCGCTGTGGATCGCCGCGATGGTTCGCGATGGGTTCTTGAAGGGTCTCGTCGTGGGTCTGTTCTGGGTCACGTTCGGCTGGGTCCTCATCGGCGCTCTGGAATTCGCGACACTGTTCATCGTGGGGTCGTTCATGCGATTACTGCGTGGATCATCGGGACCTCGCGACCGAGATGTCATCGTCTACGGTCCGGGCGGCGAAGAGCGCTAACGCCTGCGCATTATTGCGTGAGGATCGAACTCAGTCGGCGCCACTCGTCCCACGGGGGCGCGTTGGTTTCGTCGCTGAGCACTTGCAGGCAGACATGATCAGCCCCGGCGCGGCGATGCTCGTCGATCCGTTCGAGCACGGCGCTCTCGTCACCGTGGACAACGAGGGCGTCACAGAGCCGCTCGGAACCGCCGCGAACGAAGTCCTCTTCCGTGAATCCCAGTCGACGCCAACTGTTCTTGTAGTTCTCCAAGCCGGTGTAGAAGCCGAGATGCGCGTGCGCGCGCGCCAGGTATTCCTCGCGACTCTGTCCGAGCACGACGGCTTGTTCGACGCCGACGAACTTGTCGCCGAGCGCGGCGCGGGCGCGCGCCGTGTGTTCGGGCGTCACGAGATAGGGATGGACGCCGTCGGCCAGGGTGGCGCCCACGTCGAGCATCTTCGGCCCGAGCGCGGCGATGACCCTCGCGTAACGCAGGTGGCCCTCGGGTGCCCTCATGGGGGCCTCGTCCATGGCGCTCAGGTAGTCGCGCATCGCCTCGACCGGTGACGCGTACTCGTGTCCGCGGAGACGCTCGACGAGTGGACGATGGCTGACGCCGAGGCCGAGGACGAAGCGATTCGCGTACGCCGCGTTCAGGGTCTTGGCGGCGTTGTGGGCGGCGACCGCGTCGCGCGCCCAAATGTTGGCGATGCCAGTGGCGATGACCATCGAGGACGTGGCACTCAGCATCAGCCCGGCGTTCGTGAAGGCCTCGCGGCCCCACGCCTCGGGCAGCCACATCGCGGCGTACCCGAGTGATTCGAGTTCCTTAGCGACGTCACCGCTTCGATCGGCGGGCACGCTCTCGTGGGCGAACGTCCAGATGCCGACGGTGCCACGGAGTTTCTCCAACGAAGGCGGCCTGGTCGACATCAAATCCAGCCTAGGTACTGCGTCACGCCGCGCCGTCGAACCGGCAGACTAGACCGATGGCCTATTTCGTGGCGCTGGCGAGCGCGTTCCTCGTGCTCTCGGCGGCAACGGCACTGCGGCCGGGCCGACGCGGACTCTCGGCCGTTCTGGCCTACCCCGTGGGCTGGGCGGCGGGCGAACTGCCGGTCCAGGGCATCGTCACCGAGTCGGCGCTCCTCGGGTTGTTGGCGTGGTGGGGGTGGCCGACGCAACAGTGGCTGAACCTGCTCGTCGTCGT
>CALGFJ010000024.1 GCA_937881055.1 uncultured Acidimicrobiaceae bacterium
AACAGGGCGAGCGGCAAGGCACTGATCAGGGTGTCGGTTCCGAAGACCAGCCACGACTCCTCCAGGGCGTCTTGCAACGCCGCCGCGAGCGTCGTCTTTCCCGAGCTGGACGCGCCGTTGAGGACGATGATCTCGAAGGGAGTTTGCGTCTCTGACGAGGAATCCGAATTCATTCCTACATTCTTAACTCGCGTCAACCCACGCCCCTCACGTATCGTGATCCGTTGCGCCGTGCGCGGTTCTGCCATCTACACTCGTCCGTCATGCGAGTGTCGACGTCTTCGATCACCATCAACGCTCCTCGAGAAAGTGTGTGGACTGTTCTCACGCTCCCGGCGTACGTGCGACAGTGGCAGTACAACAGCGATCTCACGACCGACTGGAACGTCGGCGCACCGATTCGCTTCAGTTCCGAGTGGCAGGGTCGGGTCTTCGAGCAGTGGGGGACGGTCCTGGAGTTCGATATTCCGGCGCGACTGCGCTATTCGCTCTTCGCACCGCGTCCCGGTCTCGATGACGTACCGGAGAATTACTTCACGATGACCTACGACCTCAGTGAAGTCGCCGGTGGAACGAAAGTGACCTTCATTCATGAGGACCCTCGAGAACTCGACCTCATCGAGAACAACACCGATGAAGACGATCCCGTACTGACGGCACTGAGGGACGTCGCCGAGGCGCTCGCGAACGAGTAACTGATCGAATCCGACGGTAAAACCGCGCAGTGACCAACCGGCTACTCGGGGTCGCTCTTCAGCACCGATTCAACGAACGACTCCGTTGACGTGGTTCGAGGACCATTCGAACGTAACGAGTCATTGGTCGTGGCGACGCCCTGTGGCGCCAACAGCGCCCGGGCCACCTGCCCTGCCCGGAACTACCCGGCCAACTACTTGGCGACGCTGAACCTCGCGAATGGCACGGTGACGCCGGTGACGGTGACGGGATCGAACTACGTGCCCCAGGGCAGTCTGGCGTTCGTGGCCGACGAAGACCGGGGTTGGCGATAGGTGCAGTTGACGACTTCATCGTCCGTCGTTGATGGCCCGAATGGCGCGTGGAGTCGATTACCGGCAGTGAACCTGTGTCGCCGGCGTGGTCGAGTCACCACGGTGTGACGAGCAGATGACGAACGTACTGACCGGCGTCTAGCTATCGAGCGTGAATGTCTTTACCGAAGTCTGGTGGGCTTTCTTTCGAGACCTTCTCAAATGGTCAACGGATCGGCCAATTTAGGCTCTCGCGTAGCGGTAGACGACGGAGAGGTCCAGGTCACCAGCCCCGTCGCTCACGGCGCGTTGCCACGCCGCAATCAGATTTGCGGTTATCGGGAGTTCCTCGCCGACGCTGCGCGCTGCCTCCAGGGCGAGCAACGTGTCTTTGACTGCGAGCTTCAACGCAAAATTGGGAGAGTAGTCACCGTCGAGCATGCCACGCGCCTTGGTCACGGCGTACGGGGATCCGATCGGCGCGTCCGCAATGATCTCGACGATGACTCGTGGGTCGAGGCCGAGGGCCTCGGAGAACGTGAGTGTCTCGACGACCATCTCCACGAGGTCGACCAACCAATTATTGAGCACGAGTTTCGCTCGGCTGCCCGCTCCCGCAGCTCCCAACCAGAACGTGTGACTACCCAAAACTCCAAAGATCGGCTCAGCCATCGATTGCGCCTCATCCGGTCCGCTCGCCAGAATGATCAACTGGCCGGCTGAGGCGGGCGACACGCTCCCTGACACGGGCGCGTCGACGAACAAGATTCGCGCTTCGGTCGCGGTCTTTCGCAATCGCTCGGTCCAATCAATGCCGATCGTGCCCATCTGCAGCCAGACGGCGCCGCTGGCCAGAGTGGCGAACGCGCCCTCGGCGCCACCGAACACGGCCTCAATCGTGGGGCCGTCGGGCAACATCGTGATTACGACGTCGGCGCTCGCTGTCGCCTCGGCCGGGGTTGACGCTTCAATCGCGCCACGTTGGACCAGTTCCTTTACCCGTTCCTTCGATCGATTCCACACTCGGACGCTGAAGCCCGCCGAGATTAAGCGCGACGCCATCGGAGTCCCCATCTGACCGACGCCCAGAAACGCGATGGCCATTTCGTTGGCATTCTGTTTGCTCACTCTTGCTCTCCTTTGCTCGTTTCGAAACAGCGCTGACTGGCGACGCGCGCGAAGTTACCGAAGGCTTCCCGGCCCCATCACTCTTCCTCTGTCGGGAGGAGATGCCACGTCTGCGGCGGTGTCGCCGAGAGCGCCTTCGCATCGTCTTCGAACTCTCGGTCGGCGGGGGTGAGTCGTTCTCGGTGTTGGCGCAGGTGTTCGCCCCACGAGGCGACGAAGAAGATCTCCTCGAAGTCACCGGGTTGCTCGCCGTTGCGAAAGAGACCCCACTCGGTCGCACCCGTACGCAAGCGTGACTCGCGGACTCGGATCATTGCGCTTCTGAACTCGGTCTCTCGTTCGGGTGGAATCGTATAGGTCGTTCGCACCATGACTGGTCCGCCGTTTGACTCAATCTCGACCGCGACATCGGGATCAGGGCGAACCACGATGGTTCTGTCCATGTTCGACGTCTCAAAGAGCGGCCAGGGACGCATCGATGCCGTGCCCGCGGCGAGCAGTCCGGCGGCGACGAGAAACGCGGTGGTCAGCCCGTACGCGTCGGCCATCACGCCCCACACGAGAGCACCGAGGCCCTGGGCCCCGAAGAGCACCATCTGGTAGATGGACAGTCCCCGTGCCCGGACCCAGGCTGGTAGGAACAACTGGAGCGACGTATTCAACGTCGCGAGCATCCAGACCCAGGTCATTCCCGTAGGGATCAAGACGAGGACCACGCCGGTCGTCGAGTGCAACACGGCGACGACGACGAGCGCACCACAGAAGACTCCACCCGTCAATCCGACGATTCCATTCGATGACAGGCGGGTGCGCACCCTAGAGAGCACGAGGGCCCCGGCGATGGCTCCGACGCCGAGCGCGCCCAGCAAGAGCCCGTACCCACTGGCCCCCAGTCCGAGCCGACGGCTCGCCACGAGCGGGAGCAGGCCCCACAGCGCACTCGCCGGAAAGAGGAATAGGGTCGCGCGCAACAGAATCCGCCGAACGACCGGCGCGTAGCGGACGTAGCGGCCGCCGGCGCGCATTGCGGAAAAGAATCGCTCGGGGAGCTGGGGTGTGATGTCCGAGGACGGCCGCCACAGCACGACGACGATGGCGTAGACGAGGAACGTCGCCGCATTGATCGCGAAGTCGGCACCGACTCCGAAATGGGCGATCAGAATCCCGGCGATCGCGGGTCCCACGGCTCGCGCGATGTTGATGTTCAATGAGTTGAGTTGGACAGCGGACGCTACGTCTTTATGCGGAACGAGCTCTGGCACGAGAGACTGGTACGCGGGTGTAATGAAGACCGATCCTGACCCGATCACAAACGTGAACATCAAGAGCAATGCGGGTGACATTTCCCCCGCGAATGTGAGGGCCGCAAGCGTGGCACCGGTGATAGCGAGACCCGATTGGACGGCGATGAGCAAGTGCCGTCGGTTGAGCGTATCGGCGAGCACACCGCCCACGATGGCGAAGAGCACGTCGGGGAGCATGTCGGCGGTCTGGACCAGCGAGACGAGTATCGCGGCGTGTGCGGCGTGCACGAGCAACCACTGGGCGCCCACGGTCTGCATCCACGTGCCGACGTTGCTGACCAGGGAGGCCAACCAGAGCCATCGAAATATCGTGACCCGAAGGGGAGCCCACGTCGACGTGGGGGCGACGGCCTCTGTCATGACGAGGTGGAGGACCGGATATGGAGCGTATCCACCCGGAGAGATTACGTCGAAGCGCGATACCGTGCCGAAGAATTCATTACCCACCCGACTCACTGCGTTACGGGCCGCGTGACCTCGTCGCCTTGCCACGTGCCGTGGAGCTGGCG
>CALGFJ010000025.1 GCA_937881055.1 uncultured Acidimicrobiaceae bacterium
GCGGGGTGTGGTCGGAGTGTCGCGAGCTCCACGTGCACGATGAAGGAGTTGATCGGGCTCGCCGGAAGGGGCTACCTCGACCTCCCTCCGACACGCGACAATGACGCCGGCAGAGGTCGTATCCCCGACACGCATCCCGACGCGGATTTGGACGCGAACCAACGGCGGGCGCTTTGCGAGGTCTACAAGAATCAGAAGCACTTGCACGGTTGAAGACGACGTAGCTCGCGACGAGGTTACGCCGACGCGAATTGACGCAACACGCCTTTCGCTCAACGCACGCGTAGCGGCAGCCCGCTAAGAATGACGACTCAGCGATGGCTTATTGTTGGCTGAGTCGCAAGTGCAAGGGGGCAGAACAGTTGCGTCGGGCCTCCGACACCACAGGTTTGCAACCCTGGTTCAATGTGGCTTGATCAGCGCTGATGGTCAAAAGAAATTGTTGCGTCGTCCAGCCTCCCGGGCTGGCCATGCGGGTTCGATTGCCGTAACCCACTCCAAATGGGCGAATCCGAGGTTCAGTTGCGGACGACGTACATCACGTCAATTCTTCTTCATGAGCACCTGCGAAGACAGACGTGCACAGCATGATCGGCGACTTCTCGACGGACACAACTTTTTCTATGACTTCATTGGCGTCCTCGTACTGGCGAAGAACGCTGAGACTCCGTCGGCAGAATAACCACCGACGACGGCACAATTATTGGCGTCCCCACACGAAACCGCCTGGACGTAGTCGTAATTTCCGGCATCGAGTTTTGCCATTCCCGGGACTTCCATTGCCCGATTCCAAATGCCGTCAATCTCGTCGGCGACAAATGGAGCGGTTCCAGAGCTGAACTTTTCACTGACGGAGTACACGCCGCCAACCACACAGTTACGCGGTGAGCCGCACGACAGCGTTGCGCCTTCGAGGCCCTCATACGATTCGTTCGAAGGACCTCGGAGACTAAGTGCCTGACCCCACATTCCCTTCGTCTCTCGAACAACGAACACTTTCCCGCCGTTTCCGCGGTAGATGCTGGAGCCGAGCGCGGTGCAATCACCCGACGCGCGACATGACAATGACGTAATCCCGGAGTTGCTATCCAGATGAAGGTCTGGCGCACCGGTGATCGTTTCCATCTTGCGCCATGTGCCGTCGACTTCATCGGTCACGAAACCGATTCGGTCGCCCGAGCGATTGGCGTACGTGCCACCGGCGCTGCAACTGTTCGCGCTGCCGCAGGAGATTGACGCGACGCTCGAACTGAATCGACCGAACGCCGTTATTCCCGGCACGGGAATGGCTTGCCCCCATACGCCATTGGTCTCAGAGTCGATGAGTGCCGTTTGTGTGCCCTCGAACGCACCACCGATTGTGCAGTTGCCAACCGACTGGCACGCCACGGACGTGACATTGACAAACGGCTTGGTCGACGGCGGCATCGGCATCGCCACTGCGCGTTGCCAATGACCGTTCACTTGGTCGATGATGAAGGGCCTGGGCGGATTTGCTGCTTGGGCCGTGACATTTCCCGAATAATTGCCACTCGCTACACAGTCGATTGCCGACGCACACGCGATGACATCCGAGAGGATGGCGTTACCTCTTGGAATCGCCAGACCTCTGATCGTGATCGCTGGCGACCACGTGCCGTTTGACTGGCGAACGATGAACACCTTGGTCTGTTGAGAAGTCGTGGTGTACGAACCAATCGCGGTGCAATGCTGCCCCGCGGTGCACGCGACGGCATCCAACTGGCCGCCATTTTCCTGATTGAGTGTCGTCAACCCCGGAGGGATCGTGGCCCTGGACCAGACGCCGTTGCGTTCATTGGCGACAAAGGGCTGCGTGACGTGGCTATTCGAGATGAATCCGACCGCACTACACGAACGAAGTGACGCGCACGAGACTGAATTGACAGCAACTTCATCCCCGACATTGTTGAAGCCGGCCGGACCCTTGACCTGCTCAGCCGCTCGCCACGGACTCACTGAGAGTGGCTCTGCGAGTGGCCCCGAACTCAGAGCCGCCGCCAGATCGGAAGCGTCAGATTTAGAGATGGCCAACAATTGCATCTGACCGTCGAACGAACTGAACGAAGCGCTCGCCGGTTGGATGAAAGGCGCTTCGACGATGACGCCGTTAAGGTCCACGGCGAGTTGCCGATGGAAGTACTTCTTGGCGACTCGGTCCCACTGTCGAGACTCATTTGAGTTGAGCGTTATGTCCACAATCCATCCACCGGAGAGAGGCATATGCGTAATCTTCACCGATGCCACCTTGGACGAGAGCGTGATGAGTGTCGGGCCGACGAGGTAACGCGGTGCGGCACTCGTCGCGCTTGCGAGGACCGGTAGCAGGGCCGTAGAGTTGGTCGACTTCGCATCCTGTGCGGGAGATGTAGTGGCAAAGGCCGCGAGGGTCGGATCAGGCTTTAGCGTCGGCCAAGTGAATCCTGAGACCTGGTGCGAGTCATATTGAGATTTTGAACACGCGGACGGGAGTGGGGCCTGTGCAAAGGGACCGCTTTGCGAACGGGCATAGCAAGTGACCGATCGAACGAGCAGTTCGGGTGACGTCGTGAGCAACGACGTCGGACTTGCCAGCCCCTTGGGCCCGTTGATGACAACCAACGTTCCGTGCGTGACGCTCACCGAGGCGTTAGGGAAACCAACGGCGTGCAGCCGCGCGGTCATCACCCGTTGATCGGCCGCAAGCTGCGTGGTTCCCGGCGGCCCGGAATTGTACGGATAGAGCGTGACGGCGAAGGCGGAGTTAGAGGTTAGGCCGATGACGAGCACTGATGCGCTTACGGCAACCGCAAGCAGACACGCTCCAATCGTTGACACTCGAGCACGAATCCGTCGCTGATGAAGGCGAGCGTGCAACGCTTGAGTCGGTAGTGGTGTGCACGGGGAGACCGAAGCGATGGCTCGGTCGAAAAGCTCTTGTACTTGATCAGTCGGTGACATTGAGTGTGTCCTTCACTTGGAGCGACGCCTTAGCGATGGCGGCGTGCAAAGTGGCCTTGACGGTACCCTCCGCACATCCCATCACTTTGGCGATCTCGGGAATAGTGAGCTGAGAAACGTAGCGCAGCAGTAATGCCTCTCGTTGGCGGTCGCCGAGTCCCTCGAGGAGTTCAGTGACCATTATTCGCGCATCGACATGCGTCTCTTTCAAATCGGTTGTCGAGGATCCAGCCAGGAGTTCGTACTTCGTTGTTTGCCGGACGCGCCGCCGATGATCATCGCGTCCCTTATTCAGGGCCGCTATCATCGTCCAACCTTCCGGGTGATCGAGTTGTGAAATCCTCTTCCATCGTCGAAGCGTTTGAAAAAAGGCTTCCTGAGTTATTTCCTCCGCGAAATCGGGGTCACGAAACGTAAGGGTCATTGTTCGGCGTACGCGGTCGTAACTCGCCTCGTAGTAAGTATCAAAATCCATCTGGCGGAACGCTCCGTTCAGCCTCGCGCTTGGGTGTCCGATAATAAGACGAACGGGAGGACCATTTCGTTTATGCGAGAAGGCCCGTGACCGAAGAAACTTCATATTCTTTTGCGGATTCGCCGGAAATTCTTGTTTCTAGTCGAAAGATCGTTGAGCTCAACCCACGGAGAATTGCAAGATGCCGAGTTGGACCCAACTTTCACTACACCTTGCGAACGGGGATCGACCAGCTTCCGACTACGTTGCCCAAGATCGAATCCGCCAGTCGGAGATTGCTGACGTCACCGGGTTCAAGGGGTGTTCGCAACACCAGCCTGCACTGAGACTAGGAGTTCGTCGAGTGCTTCGGCGGGTGTCTTCCAATTGAGCGTCTTTCTCGGTCGTCCGTTGAGAGCTGCGGCGACGGCGTTCAGCTCTTCCGCGTCGTAGCGCGCGAGGTTCGTTCCCTTCGGGAAGTATTGGCGTAGCAGACCGTTCGTGTTCTCGTTGGTCCCTCGTTGCCAGGGACTGCGAGGGTCGCAGAAGTAGACGGCGACGCCGGTGTCGACGCGAAGCTTTGCGTGTTGAGCCATCTCGACGCCTTGATCCCACGTGAGTGAACGACGTAACTGGACGGGCAACGTCGTGATCGACTCCGCAATCGCGTCGCGCACCGCCTCGGCAC
>CALGFJ010000026.1 GCA_937881055.1 uncultured Acidimicrobiaceae bacterium
AGTCGGCGTCAAGCTCTTCGAACTCACCCGTGGGTTCGGGGAATCCCTCTTCGTTGAGCTTCATCTTTTCGAGCACGATTCGATCACCGTCGAATTTGTTGACCGTCGAGAGCCAACGCACGGTGACGCCCTCGCCGAGCGCCTGTTCTAACTCTTCGCCGCTCGCGCCCATTCGTTCGCGGTTGCGACGGTAGACGATGACGGCCTCAGTCGCCCCGAGGCGACGCGCGGTACGAGCGGCGTCGAAGGCAGTGTCGCCACCGCCGTAGACGACGACTCGCCGCCCGAGCAGGGGCGGATCGTCCTCGGCGACTTGGTGCAGGTAGCTCACCGCGTCAATGACGCGAGAGGAGTCACCCGCTGGGATGTCGACCCGCTTGCCCAGTTGGGCCCCGACCGCGAGAAACACGGCGTCGAACATTCCGTCGCGGCGCTCTTGTTCTACGTCGTGGACGACGTGCTCGAGTTGGATCTCCACTCCCATGGCGACGATGCGAGCGATCTCGGCGTCGAGTATGGCGCGCGGGAGTCGATAGGCCGGAATGCCGTAGCGCATCATGCCGCCCAGACGTGAGGCGGAGTCGACGAGACGGACCTGATGGCCGAGTCGGCGTAGGTGATAGGTCGCACTCAGTCCTGCCGGTCCCGCACCGACCACGAGGATTCGTTTTCCGGTGTCGGGACCTGGTTCGGGCAAGGCCCAGCCCTTTTCGACAGCGAGGTCGCCGAGAAAGCGCTCCACGGCGTTGATGCCGACCGCTTCGTCTACCTGGACCCGATTGCATTCGGTCTCGCACGGGTGAAAGCAGACCCGACCCATGATGGCCGGAAGAGGATTATCTTCGACGAGCACGTGCCACGCGGCCTCGTAGTTTCCCGATTCAGCCTCGTAGAGCCAGCCCTGGATGTTCTCGCCGGCGGGGCACGCGTTGTTACACGGTGGTAGACGGTCCACGTACACCGGGCGTTCGACACGCCAAGATCCAGTGTGGTTCGCTCGACTGGAGCCGACGTCCAAGGTGATCGCAAAGGGAATCGTCATGATGACTGCTCCAACTCTGGCTGGAGAAGCCCGTAGCGTGCAATGTTCTCGTCGGCCATTGACTGGAGGTGCGCGATGATGTCGGGGCGAGGGTTGGCCCCAAAGAGGTGGGCGAATCGACGCTGTAGTGAAAGGTACTGCTCGACGGGGACCGGCCGGCGGATGTGTGAAACGGACGTCACCACGCCGTGTTCGGCCTCAAAGACCGGAAACAGTCCCGACTCCGTGGCGAGGCGGGCGATGTGAATTGTCTCGTCGGATGCTGATCCCCATCCGAGCGGGCAGGGAACGAGGACGTGCAAGTAACGAGCGCCGCGCAACTCCATGGCGCGTTCGACCTTGCGCTCGAGGTCGTGCAGGTCGGCGACCGTCGCGGTGGCGACGTAGGGAATGTTGTGCGCCATCGCGATGCGTGGAAGATCCTTGCCCTGACCGAAGGCGTTGCCCGGTTCGGGCCCCACGGCTTCTGTCGTGGCGGTGCGTGCGGCCGGCGGTGTCGCCGCCGAGCGCTGGACGCCAGTGTTCATGTAGCCCTCGTTGTCGTAGCAAATGAAGAGCACGTCGTCGTTGCGTTCGAACATCCCTGACAGACATCCAAAACCGATATCCACCGTTCCTCCGTCGCCCGCCTGGGCGACGACGCGCACGTCCTTGTTTCCCTTGGCTCGTAGTGCGGCGGCGACCCCGGTCGCCACGGCGGGGGCGTTACCAAAGAGTGAGTGCAACCATGGGATTCTCCACGACGTTTCGGGATAGGGCGTTGAGAAGACCTCGAGACAGCCAGTGGCGTTCACCGCGACGATTTGGCCGTTGGTGGCGCGCATCGCTGCGTCGAGGGCGTAGCGCGCTCCCAATGCTTCGCCACAACCTTGACAAGCGCGATGGCCCGAGTCGATGGAGTTGGTCCGATCCGATCGAGCCTGCACCGTGCGCTCATCTTCGTTGAGGAGTCGGTTGCCGACGGCGAAACTGCCAACTTGGTAGAAGTGGACTCGTTGGCTCGTCATGCGGGTATCTTTGGGGATGCTGTGCCGCGGTCACGCAGGAGGTTTTCCGCCGAGGGACCGGAACGTCGAGACGCCTGCATTCGGGCGCGCTCTCGATCGACAGCTTCCTGGTCGAGGTCAAGGAACGTGAGTGCCGCGAGTTCATCGCGTGACGCATCGTCGAGGACCTTTTCCAAGGAGCGTCGGGTGATGGCTCGACCGCCGAGACCCGCGACGACGGTTCGCAGAAGAGTCTGCTCGTTATGAATCGCGATGGCGATGTCGGTCGAGAGCACACCACCGGCGCCGATGTTGAAGGCCTTTTCGATCACGATGACCTGGCGGGCGTGCGCGAGCGCGTCGCGCACCGCTTCGCTCGGGAAGGGTCGAAACGACGTGACGCCGAGTACACCGACAAGCTCGCCCAGGTCGCGGCGTGCGTCGACCGCATCCTTCAAGGTGCCGAGAACCGAGCCCATGGCGACGACCACGGTTTCAGCGTCGTCGGTACGATATGGGCGCACCAGTCCACCGCTCTCACGTCCCGTTGACTCGAAGAACTCGCGGGCGATCTCGGGAATGCGCTCTAACGCGTCCAGTTGACGTAAGTGGGCGAGGTAGCGCACCTCTTCGAACGCCTCGGGCCCGACCATGGCGCCAATGGAAACTGGAGCCTTCGTGTCGAGCATCTGTCGGGGTTCGTAGGGCGGGAGGAAAGAGTCTACGAAGGACTGGTCGAGCAGGTCGACGCCCTCGACGGCGTGGGTCAAGATGAAGCCGTCGACGCACACCATGACGGGGACCGAGAGTTCCTCGGCGAGGCGGAAGGCCTGGACGTGGAGGTCCGAAGCCTCCTGATTACTCTCGGCGAAAAGTTGAATCCATCCTGAATCGCGAACCGCCATCGCGTCGCTGTGATCGTTCCAGATGTTGATCGGCGCCCCGATGGCTCGATTGGCTAGCGTCATAACGATTGGTAGACCCAGTCCAGCGGCGTTGTAGACGGCTTCCATCATGAAGAGCAGTCCCTGGCTCGCCGTCGCGGTGTACGCCCGAGCGCCGGTTGCTGAGGCACCGATCGCCACGGACATCGCCGCGAACTCGGACTCTACGTTGATGAACTCGCAGGGCGCGAGCGTGCCCGCTTTCACCATCGCGCCCACTGCTTCGATGATGTGGGTTTGAGGTGAGATCGGATACGCGCACACGACTTCTGGCCGACAGAGGGCCACCGTTTCGGCGATCGCCTTCGAGCCTTCAATTTGTCGAAGCACGAGCGGCCTCCTTTAGTTTCGACGCCACGTAGTCAAAGGCAGCCTTGACGGCCGCGGCGTTGCGCTCACCGACGGGCCCCGTGAAGTGTTCGCGCACGGCCTTGTCGATGGCGTCCCACGTGATCTCGCCGGTGAGCGCGGCGAACCCGCCGAGCAGCGCGGCGTTAGGCAGCGGACGGCCGAGATGTTCGAGAGCGATCTCCGTCGCGGGGCACGTCATGAGGTGCTCGATGTGATATTGGTCGAAGAAGTCACCGAAACCTAGGTCAGAGAAACTTTTCGACGTATTGATCAGGACATAGCCGTCCGGCGAAAGGCCAGAAAAGAGATCCACCTGGTGGATCAAGGTGACGTCTTGGATGATCACGGCGTCGGGTTCCATGACGGGCTCGTGAGTACGAATGACCCGGTCGTCAAAACGACAAAACGAGACGACGGGGGCCCCGGTGCGCTCGGACCCGAAACTCGGGAAAGCCTGGGCGTGACGCCCCTCATCAAAGGCCGCGACCGAGAGAATTTCGGCCGCCGTGACGACCCCCTGACCCCCCCTGCCATGAATACGGATCTGAAACACGGTCCGGTTTGCCTTTCGCCTGGGCAAAAATCTGCCGTGAACTGAGGGTACCTTGGCGAGCGCCCATTTCGATAAGGGCTTTAGTCACGAATTTGGCAACTTGGTCGCCGGGTTTCGAAGGCCGCAGTTGAGGGCTTCTTTCTGTGTGACTCTGGCACCTTCTTGCCTCGCTGCACGCCAAATAGTTATCTTTACGGACGCAGATTTCTACTTCACTACTTGGCTGTCTGAAGTCGGATCTGGCCACTCCTGAAGCCGCAGTGTGGTGATTCGGTTGACGTTGATTGGTGTCTCTTGTGATCGCAAGCTCGGTCTCATTCACAGGAGTCTGTCCGTGCCGCACGCGAATTTTCCAGATTTCGCCGTTGTGCACGCATCTGTCTATTCCAACTGAAGAGTGGAGTTAGAGTCGTTCTTCAATTGATACTGCATGTCGATTGAAACGTTTTCGAACACCGCTCACGCTTCTGTGATACTGGATTTCGTGACGCGAGAGGCACAGGCACCGCAGCCTCAGGGTAAGAACGATGTTGGGTCGACGACGAATGTATTGGCCCTCAGTGTGCCTGCCGCGCTCGCTGCGCTGAGCACCTCGAGCGGTGGTCTCGATGCGGATGAATCGGCTCAAAGACTCTTGATTGACGGATTGAACGCATTTCCTGCGCCGAAGCAGAGCTCATTGATTCTCGAATTTGCCGAACAATTCGCCAATATGTTCGCAATACTGTTGCTTGTCGCATCTGGACTCACGTTTGCGACGTATTTCCTCACCTCACCTCGCGACGCCGCGAATTTGGATCTCGCTTTTGGAATTCTTGGTGTCGTCTTTCTGAATGCATTTATTGGATTCTTCCAGGAGCACGCGGCTGAACGTACGGCCCAGGCGCTTCAAGCAATGGTGCCCCACTCGGCTCGAGTACTTAGGGCCGGAGAATTAGTGGAGGTTCCAGCTGAGCAACTCGTGGTCGGTGACGTTGTGGTCCTCGAGGCGGGTGACACCATTTCTGCGGACTGTCGAGTAATTGAGGCGTTTGGACTTGGCGTCGAGATGGCGGCGCTAACGGGCGAAAGCCAGTCACTTTCCCGCCATCCTGAGCCAGTGAGTCCTGATTGCCACCCTCTCGAAGCGAGTAACTGCTTGTTCACGGGGACCTCCGTGACGAGCGGGACTGGCAAGGCGGTCGTGTTCGCGACTGGTCTGCGAAGCGAGTTTGGTCGTATCTATCGT
>CALGFJ010000027.1 GCA_937881055.1 uncultured Acidimicrobiaceae bacterium
CGTCGCTGCCGGTGGTCGCTGCACTCGACGTGTTCGCCGACAAAACAGTTGCGCTGATTGCCGGAGGCTTCGACCGCGGTGTCGACTACACGCCCCTGGCTCAGGCCATCTCGTCACGACGAAGTCCGACGGTGCTAATCACTATGGGTGAGGCTGGGAAGCGAATCGGCGAAGAGGTCTCTCAACTCACGCGACGAGTACACCAGATTTCGGTTTCGTCTATGCGCCAGGCGGTCAACACGGCTCGCATCGCGCTCGACGAGGGTGGCGTCATATTGCTGTCGCCGGGCGCGCCTAGCTTCGACCAGTATAAGAATTGGGAAGAACGATCCGAAGACTTCACGACGCTGGTCCACGAGATCATTGGCGAGTAGCGACATGACGACTCCGACGATTTCTCTAGCGAAATGGGAGCCTGGGGTGGGAATCGAACCCACGACCTACGCATTACGAATGCGTTGCTCTACCGACTGAGCTACCCAGGCGCAAGCAGCAACTCTACTTGATGGTCCGTCGCGGGCGACTTCGAGGAACGTTAGAACTCCATCAACGACAGCATGAGATCGTTCAGCAGCAGCGTCTCGTCGACGTTGGACGAGAGGCGCCGCGACGCCTCGGACACGACGCCGATCGCTCGAATCGACGCCCCGACGCGGTATTGATCGCGGGCGTCACCGAGTTCGCTGCCCTCCAGGCTCTCGACCATGCGATCGCGATACACGTTCGTCAGGGCCGTCAGCCCGAAGCGCAGTTCGTCGATTCGAAAGCGTCGCTGCTCGCGCTTGAACTGAGCCTCGATGTCGCGTCGATTGGAGACCGAGCGCTGGCCCATCTGGCGCGACTCTTGAACGCGAAGCTCCATCTCTTCGTCCTGCACCATCTGCAGCGGGGCGACCGCGTCTTCGAGGGCGCGAGCGATCTCCGAGGCGAGCGCGGCCGATGTGGCGGGCGTGCCGTTCAGACGTTCGGGAACCGAGCGCCACTGTGCGATGCGTTGCGCCAACGCGTCGTCGCGCCCGAGGATCCGCGCGCGTCGCAAATTACCGTTCGCCGCGCTCGCCGCCGCGCGAGCCGCCAAGGCCGTCGCGCCCTCTCGAATAAGAACCTCGGCTATCCCCTCTTCGCTCAAGCCCTTCAGTTTCAATTCCACGCATCGTGAAGCGATCGTGTCGAGGGCCGGCGGGACGTCTTCGGCCGTGAGCAAGAAGATCGTACGCGTCGGCGTCTCCTCGAGTGACTTCAACAGCGCCGGCGCGCTGGGCGACGCGCCCGTCGTCGTCAGTTCCACGTCTTCGATGACGACAATTTGGTAGCCGGGTCCCAGGGGTCGACGTCGGCTCACGCGTTCGGCTTCGCGCAACTCGTCGATCCGCCACGACAGCCCCGCGCGCTCGGCGAAAGAGACGTCGGCGTCACCCTCGCTCAACACCAATCGACAGGTCTCGCACGTGCCGCAGCCGTTCAACGGGCATTGCAACGCGGCGGCGAACGTGAGCGCGGTGTCGTGCAGACTGGATCCGACCGGTCCGCTGAGTAGGTAGGCGTGGACCGGCGCCTTGACGTACTGGCGCATCGCCGCCACCGCCAGCTCTTGTCCTACGAGCGCATCGAAGACGTCGGTCATCTCACCATGGTAAAGAGGCGAGTCGCTCGTCGACCAGTGCCGCGACGTCGGCTTCGTTGCGCGAGCCGTCGATCACGCACCAACGCTCTCCCCACTTGGCCGCGATCGCCAAGTAGCCCTCGCGCACGCGCTGGTGGAACTCCAGGTCGGCCGATTCGAAGCGGTCGCGCACGTCCGGGACTCGCCGCTCGTTCGCGACGTCGAGTGGCGTATCGATCAAGACCGTCAGGTCCGGCACACATCCTGCGATCGCCAGTTCCGTGGCCGCCTCGAGTCTCGCGAGGTCGACGCCTCGACCGTAGCCCTGGTAGGCCAACGTCGAGGCGAAGAAACGGTCACTGACGACCGATCGCCCGCCGGCGAGAGTCGGTTCGATGACGCTACGCACGTGATGGGACCGGTCGGCCAGCATCAGCAGGGCCTCGGTGACCGGCGTCATCGGCGTCGCCGCATCGAGCACCCAGCGGCGAAGATCGACCCCGAGGGGCGTGTCACCCGGCTCGAAGGTGAAGTGCGCGTCGCGCAGTTCCGCGACGCGACGGGCCTGAGTACTCTTGCCGCTCGCGTCGATGCCTTCGAACACGACGAAGAGGCCGCGACGCATCAGTCGTCCGAATGCGTGGCCGCGAGCAAGGCGGCGTTGGACTTCGCACCCTGAGCCACCGCCGCGCGCTTGGCGGTTCCGGTCGCCTTCTTCGCCGCCGACTTCTTGGTCGTCTTCTTGGCCGACTTCTTCGACTTCTTCGTCGCCCTGACCACTTTTCGCGGACGGCTCGACGGTTCGGCGTTGCGTCGCTCCGCGAGCAACTCACACGCGCGATCGAGGGTGATCGTTTCGGGAGTGTCGCCGAGACGAAGGGTGGCGTTCGTCTCACCATCGGTGACGTAGAGGCCGAAGCGGCCCGTGCGCACGACGACGTTGCGTTTGGTGACCGGGTCCTCGCCGAGATCCTTCAATGGCCCCGCGGCCGCGCGTCGTCCGCGTTGCTTCGGCTGAGCCAAGAGCGAGAGCGCGCCGGCCAGGTCGATCGAGAAGATCTGTTCTTCGTCTTCGAGCGAACGCGTCTCCTTGCCCCACGTGATGTACGGGCCGTAGCGGCCGTTCTGGGCGATGATCGCCTCCCCCTCGGGGTGATCACCGACCACGCGCGGGAGCGACAAGAGCCTCTTCGCGTCGGCCAACGTGACGGTTTCGGGCGACATGGTCGTCAACAGCGACGCGGTCTTGGGCTTCTCCTTCGGGTCGGTCATCTCGCCCACCTGGACGTAGGGACCGTAACGGCCGGCCTTCAAGAAGATCGGCAATCCGCTCGCGTCGTCGAGTCCGAGTTCGCGGTCGTTGCTCGGCGCCGAGAGCAGCTCGAGGGCCTTGGCGACGGTGAGTGAGTCGGGTTCGGTCGCCTCGGGGATCGAGACGCGATCCTCGCCGTGCACGAGGTACGGGCCGTAACGGCCGGACCGGACACTGACCGCGCCACCGTCGTCAGCGACGCCGAGCGGTATCGAGTTGATCGCGGCGAAGTCGAAATCGTGGGGCTCGTGCGTCATGTGCTCGAGACCGAGCTTGGCGAGTTCGGTGGTCGCCGAGGGGTCGCCGAAGTAGAACTTCTGCAACCACGGCTCGAGGTCTTGATTGCCCTGGGCGATTTCGTCGAGTTCGTCCTCCATCGCGGCGGTGAACTGGTAGTCCACGAGGTCGGCGAAATACTGCTGGAGGAGATTGACGACCGCGAAGGCCCGGAACGCCGGGACCAGGGACTTGCCCTTCTTCCACACGTACCCTCGTCGATCGATCGTCTTCATCACGGACGCGTACGTCGACGGTCGTCCGATGCCGAGATCCTCGAGTTTCTTGATCAACGTCGCCTCGGAGTAGCGGTCCGGTGGCTGGGTGTCGTGGCCCTTCGCCGCGGCGCTCGTGACCGGCACGATCTCGCCTTCGGCGAGCGGCGGCAAGATGCGCTCTTGGTCGGCCAGCTCGGCTTCGGGGTCATCGGTCCCTTCGACGTAGGCCCGACGAAAACCGGGGAACTCGATGCGCAGACCCGTCGCACTCAACCCGACGAGCACGTCGCCGTCGAAACCGGTGACACCATTCAGCGTTGATTCCAGACGAACCTTGTCCTGGGTCAGACGGGCGTCGACCATCTGGGACGCGAGCGTGCGCTTCCACACGAGGTCGTACACGGCGAGTTCGTCCCCGCCGAGTTGGGACTGTGCTTCGTCGAGCGAGCGGAATGACTCACCGGCCGGACGGATCGCCTCGTGCGCTTCCTGGGCGTTCTTCACTTTGCGGTCGTAGCGCCTCGGGGCGTCGGCGACGTAATCGTCGCCGAACATCGATGCCGCGGTCTCGCGCGCGGCCCGGATCGCCTCGTCCGACAGCGTCGTCGAGTCGGTGCGCATATACGTGATCCAGCCCTGTTCGTAGAGACGCTGGGCCGCGCGCATCGTCCGTTCCGGATCGAAGCGCAACTTTCGACTCGCCTCGATCTGCAGAGACGACGTCATGAACGGCGGCTGGGGGCGCTGCGTACGAGGTGTCGACGCCACCGACACCACGCGAACCTCGGCGGCGGGGAGCGCTGTGGCAATTGACCTCGCCGACGCCTCACTCAAGACTTCGACGTTCGCTTTCGCGTCCAACAGGCCGCCGGCGTCGAAGTTCTTGCCCGTCGCGAGCGAGGAGTTGTTCACGGACTCGACGGTCGCCTCAAAGGAGTTCCCCTTCGCGTCCATGGCGGCCGTGACGTCGAACCAGGTCGCCGAGGTGAAATCCATTCGCTCTCGTTCGCGCTCACAGACCAGACGGATCGCCACCGACTGGACGCGGCCCGCCGAACGGGCCTTGTCGACCGCGCGCCACAACACCGGGGAGACCTCGTAGCCGACGAGGCGGTCGAGGAAGCGGCGCCCCTCCTGGGCGTCGACCAGTCGCAGGTCGAGGTCACGGGTTTCCTCAACCGCCTTGGCGATCGCGGCCGGCGTGATCTCGTGAAAGACCATGCGCTTCACCGGCACCTTGGGATTGAGGACCTCTTGAAGATGCCACGCGATGGCTTCGCCTTCGCGGTCTTCGTCCGTCGCGAGGTAGAGCTCGTCGACCTGTTTCAGTGCGGCCTTGAGTTCCGCGACGATCTTCTTGCGGTCACTGGAGACGACGTAGACCGGTTTGAAGTGGTCATGGACATTGATGCCCAGGCGCGCCCACTTCTCACCCTTCACCGACGCCGGGATGTCCGCGGCGCTCTGGGGAAGGTCACGAATGTGGCCGATCGAGGGCTTGACGATGTAGTCGGGACCGAGCATGCCCTGGATGCGCGTCGCTTTCGCGATCGATTCGACGATGACGAGGGCCCGGGCCATGCTCCTCCTTTCTCACGCTGACGCGGCGGCGAGTTCGCCACCTCTCCTTGCGCTCTACAAGATAGACAGGTCTTTCACCCTACCGGCGTCATGCTGGTCGTCCACGACCCATCGGTTGCGTCAATCACTGGGCGTGTATTGAAGATTCGTTCCCTGACGATATTTAAAGTTCGCTCGCCGGCGCGGCCACAATCTCGTACTGCGGATTCAAGATCACTGCTTCACGACGCAGGGACGTCACGGTACCTCGAACGAGTAGTCGCGTACCGCGTTCGATACCGGGGATGTTCGATCGCCCCTGGAAGACGAGC
This sequence comes from uncultured Acidimicrobiaceae bacterium, assembly GCA_937881055.1. Classification (GTDB taxonomy): domain Bacteria; phylum Actinomycetota; class Acidimicrobiia; order Acidimicrobiales; family RAAP-2; genus RAAP-2. Next base: position 5,302 of record CALGFJ010000027.1, read on the forward strand.
GTGACCGAGCCCGAGTTGTCGGCGATCACGCACCGAAGCTCGTGGCCTCCACTCTCATGGTTGATCGCCATCGAGCGAACACGACCGGCGATCTCGGCGAACTGACGCTCCACCAATCCGCCAATCGGTTCGGAGTCGGTGGAGCGTTGGGCCAGTTTCACGTCGGCCACGAGATGGGCGCTGTCGCGCACCCCGCCGCGGACAACTTCGTCACTACGCGGCGCCTCTTGCACGGCACCCTCGGAGAGCCGGCGTACGGTGCGGTACGGCACGATCGTCGCCGCGGTGCGCGGTACGTGCATGACGGCGCCGGCGATAGCGTCAGCGCTGCGGTCGTGCAAAAACCGTTGCAATCGGGAGACGTAGCCGCGGCGCGGCAGGATGACCATGCAGAAGACTTCGGGGTCACGCACGATGTCGGCCACGAGTTCCAAGGCCGCGCGGTCGACGCGGCGGTCGTCACATTCGACGATCTCGAGCGTGATGCCGGCCGACGCGGTCCCCGGTGAACCCCATCGTTCTTCGAGGCGAGCGGTGACGATCGGGTCGATGTCGAAATGGACCGCGCGAATCGAGAAGGCGTTCAGCGAGAGGCAGTAGAGCAGGGACCTCTCGGTGACGAGGTCGTAGGTATCGACGAAGACAACGACCCGGTTCATTCGGATGTTCATGGTCGCGGCCCGGCCACTCACGGCTTCGAAGGCCCGCTCCTCGCGAACGTACTGCTTATTGAGTCGAATCAGTGCGTAGTACATCAGCGGTCCGACCACCGCGATGATCCACGCACCCTCTTTGAATTTCGCGATCAAGAAGATCAGGACCACGATCGACGTGACCGTGGCCGAGAGGCCGTTCAAGAAGACACCGAATCGCC
>CALGFJ010000028.1 GCA_937881055.1 uncultured Acidimicrobiaceae bacterium
CTCGTCTACCCCCACCACGGCGCCTGTACGGTCGAAAAAATAGAGAAAATGACCGCATTTGACGTGAAACAGGACTATTTGAAGCTCAAGGTCGCCTACACCGACCTCGTGTTGATGGTGCCCGTCGCCAACGCCGAGTCCGTCGGACTCCGTGACGTCATCAACGACGAAGAGGTCGAAGAGGTCTTCGCGGTCCTTCGCAAGAAGGAAGCCCGCATGCCGACCAACTGGTCACGTCGATTCAAGAACCACTCGGAGAAGCTCCGTTCGGGCGATATCTACCAGGTGGCCGAAGTCGTGCGGAACCTCTCGATCCGCGACAAGGACAAGGGACTGTCGGCCGGCGAGAAGCGCATGCTCACTCGGGCCCGCCAGATCCTCGTCTCGGAGCTGACGTTCGCGTTGAACGTGGACACGGAAGCGGCTGAAGAAAAGCTCGCCTCGGTCCTGCCGTAGTCATGTCGGTCGCGGCCGTGGTCGTCGCCGCCGGTCAGGGCCAGCGCTTCGGAGGACCGAAACAGTTCGCCGTCTTGAACCACGACACCGTGACCGCCCACAGCGTCCGCGCGGCCCGGTCCGTCGCCGAACGCGTCGTGCTCGTGGTGCCCGAGAACTATCAGGGCAACGGCGAAGGTGCCGACGTCGTCGTGGTCGGCGGACTGACGCGCGCCTCGTCGGTGCGGGCCGGTCTTGACGAATGCGGCGACGCGCACGTGATCGTCGTCCACGACGCGGCTCGACCGATGGCGTCACCGTCACTCTTCGCTGCCGTCGTCGCCGCGGTCAACGCCGGCGCCGACGGTGCGATACCGGGACTGCCCATCCCGGACACCGTGAAACGAGTCCGTCATGAAGGTGACGTGACCATCGTGGGTGAGACCGAAGCCCGAGATGAACTGATGACCGTGCAGACGCCCCAAGCCTTCGCGCGCGACGTCTTGATCCGAGCGCACGCCAGTGGCGAGGACGCCACCGACGACGCCGCACTCGTCGAAGCCGTGGGCGGTCGAGTGGTCGTCGTTCCCGGTGAACTCGACAACGTGAAGATCACCGTGGCGGGGGACCTCGCGAAGGCCGCGTCGATCGAGTTGCTCCGATGAGGATCGGTCACGGGATCGACGTGCATCGCGTCAGTGACGATGCGTCGCGCTCACTGTGGCTCGGTCTGGTCGCGATTCCGGACGCACCGGGGCTGGTGGGCCACTCCGACGCCGATGTCGCGACTCACGCCCTCTGCGACGCGTTGCTCGGCGCGGCCAATCTTGGCGACCTCGGCCGACACTTTCCCGACACCGAACCAGAGTTTGAGGGCGCGTCATCACGCCGACTGCTCGTTGAGACGGTTGCGCTCGTCGCCGCGGCCGGTCTGGTCACGATTTCGGCCGACGTCACAATCATCGCGGAGCGACCCAAACTCTCAAGTTACATGCCCCGGATGTCCGATGAACTCTCCGCCGTCGTCGGCGCCCTCGTGACGGTGAAGGCGACGACCGCCGAGGGTCTCGGAGCGCTCGGTCGCGTCGAAGGCATCGGGGCGAGCGCGGTCGCCCTGTTGGAAGAAATCCGATGAGTCCACGTCCCGCACCCCGAAAGGGATCGCCCGGTCGTTCGTCGCGCCAAGGTGGTCGCCCTATGACGGGTGGTCAGGTCGGTGGCCCGAGACGCTCGCCGAGCGCTCGCGAGAAGGAGGGGCTCGGGGGCGAGCAGGTCGAGGGCCGTCACGCGGTGCTCGAACTGCTCAAGGCGCGGCGTCGCCAGATTCAAAAGATCTACGTCGCCGAGGCCCAAGACGCCAGCGACACGCTCGACGCCATTGAATTCGAGGCTCAGCGCCAGCGCGTACCGGTCCAGGTGATCTCCATGACGCGACTCGACCGTGAGGCGCGCACCGAAGGGCATCAGGGCGTCATGGCAATCGCCGCCCGACTCGAGACGGTGAGTCTCGACGCCCTACTCGAGCATCGGCACCCTTTCTTGCTCGTTTGCGATGGCGTCACCGATCCGCGCAACTTGGGCGCCATGTTGCGCAGTGCCGACGGTGCGGGGGTGACGGGCGTCGTCGTGCCTCGCCATCGTTCGGCGCGCATCTCTCCGTCGGTCACCAAGACCGCGGCTGGAGCGATTGAATATCTCACCTTCTGTGACGTCGGGGGCATCCCCGCGGCGCTCGACGCGCTCAACAAGGCCGGGGTGTTGACGGTGGGCCTCGCCGGTGAGTCGAAGGACTCGATCTACTCCCTCGATCTCGCGTCAACACCTGTCGCCCTCGTCGTCGGGGGAGAAGAAAAGGGACTTTCGGTGTTGACGCGCAAGCGATGCGCGACCGTTGTGTCGATACCCCAGTTGGGCAAGATCAGTTCATTGAACGCCGGTGTCGCGGTATCGGTCGCGGCATTCGAAGTTGCGCGGCAGCGAAGTCGTCGTTCGTAATGTTCTCCAAGTAGGGACTTCGTACCCTACGTGTTTCAAACGTGCGATGTCTAGTCTTGCCGGGCAAGGGAAAACCAGCAGCATGATTTTGTCGTCTCTGACTACGAACATGGAGTCGGCGCCAACCGTTTCGAGTTCCAAATGCTCAATTCGAAACAGTCGCTGTTGGAATATCACTCGTTTGTCAACGAGCGCCCATCTTCAATGAAGGATTTCCCATGCGCTTCCTGTCCATCAGCAACTTCGTCACGACTTGCGACCGGTT
>CALGFJ010000029.1 GCA_937881055.1 uncultured Acidimicrobiaceae bacterium
AAGCGGGTCCCGTGAGGCCCGTACGACAGGAGAGTAATGAGCAACGAGGAAGAACGCCCGACGCGACTGCGCGGCTCGGCGTTCAGTGCGAAGAGCCAGCTCATGACCGCCGACGACGTGAAGCGCGCATTGTGGCGCATGGCCCACGAAATCGTCGAGCGCAATCACGCCGTGGGGTTGCTTTCCATTGTCGGTTTGCAAACCGGCGGCAGGGCTCCGGCCTCGGCACTCGCGGCGATCCTCGCCGAGATCTCCGGACAACCCGTCAAGGCCGGGACGCTCGACGTGTCGTTCTACCGCGACGACTTGTCGCACAATCCGATTCCGACGTCCTCGGCGACCGACATCGATCACGACCTCACCGATCGCACCGTCGTGTTGGTCGATGACGTCTTATTCACGGGGCGCACGATTCGCGCCGCCCTCAACGCCCTCTCGGACTGGGGTCGTCCCCGAGCCGTGCAACTCGCCGTGCTCGTCGACCGCGGACACCGCGAACTGCCGATCCGCCCGGACTTCGTCGGCAAGAATCTTCCGACGTCGCACGACGAAGCCATCGTCGCCACGCTCGAGGGCGTGTGGATCGGCACGAAGGAGTCAGCGTGATCGAGTCAATTCGCGGTCGCAGTCTTCTCTCACTCGACGAGCTCTCGAAAGGAGCGATCGTCGAGGTGCTCGACACCGCTGAGTCGTTCGTCGAAGTCAATCGCCGCAGCATCAAGAAGGTGCCCGCCTTGAAGGGTCGCGTCGTGGCCTCGCTCTTCTTCGAAGAGTCGACGCGCACCCGGCTGAGCTTCGAAACAGCGGCCAAGCGACTAAGTGCCGACGTCCTCTCCTTGGCGGTGGCTTCCAGCAGCGTGAAGAAGGGCGAGTCATTGCGCGACACGATCGCCACGATCGACGCCTTGGGGATCGACGCGGTCGTCATGCGCCACCGCTCGAGCGGCGCGGCGTTGCAGGTCAGTCGATACGTGCCCCACGTGCGCGTCATCAATGGTGGTGACGGTCAGCACCAGCATCCGACGCAGGGCCTCTTAGACGCCTTCACGATCCGTCAGATCCTCAGTGAACGTCAGGCGACCACGGGTCTCGAGTCCGGCGCCGAACTCTTCGAAGGGTTGAGGATCTTGATCGTGGGCGACATTCGCCACAGTCGGGTCGCGCGCAGCGACGTCGCGGCGTACACCACCCTCGGCGCCGAGGTTCGCGTCTGTGCTCCGGGGACGCTGCTACCCGATGGGGTCGCGACTTGGCCGGTCACGGTGGCCCACGACTTCGACGAGGCGCTCGCCTGGGCCGACGTCGTCGGCCTCCTTCGTCTGCAGAGCGAGCGAGGCTCGGGGGCCTTCGTCGCGAGCCTGGACGAATTCACCTTCACTCACGGTCTCACCGTTGAGCGTGCACGTCTCTTGAAACCCGAAGCGTTGATAATGCACCCCGGTCCGATGAATCGCGGCGTCGAGATCGATTCGCGCGTCGTTGACTCGAGCCAGGCGATCGTGGAACGTCAAGTCAGCAACGGCGTGCCCATTCGCATGGCGGTGTTGTACCTGAGTGTCGCGGGTTCGCGAGAGGGGCAGGGACTGTGAGCACGATCGTCATTCGACAGGGCCTCGTGGTGGGCGAGCACACCAGTGGTGTCGCCGACGTCTTGATCGTGGACGGACGCGTCGCTGACGTCGCGGCGGTGATCGACGCGCCGAGTGACGCCCACGAAGTCGACGCGCGCGACTGCTGGGTGGGACCGGGATTCGTCGATCTGCACACGCACCTGCGAGAACCGGGACGAGAGTCCGCGGAAACGATAGAGAGCGGTGCGCGCGCCGGTGCCCTGGGTGGCTACTGCGCCCTGGTCGCCATGCCCAACACGGAGCCGGCGCTCGACAGCGTCGCGCTCGTCTCCTTCGTGCTCGAACGTGGCGCGCGCACGCCGCTCGACATCGCAGTCGCCGGGGCGATAACGATCGGTCGTCGAGGCGAGTCGTTGGCACCCCTGGCCGAGATGGCCGCCCTGGGTGTTCGACTCTTCACCGACGACGGCATCGGGGTGCAGGATCCGTCGATGATGCGACGCGCCCTCACCTACGCCAAACCGCTCGGCGTTCGTCTGGCGCAGCACTGTGAAGACGAACGGTTGGCCGCCGGGGGGACCATGAACGAAGGGTCCCTCAGTGGGAGCCTCGGGCTGATCGGGCGACCGGCGCTGGCCGAAGAGCTGATGGTGCAGCGCGACATCGAGCTCGTCCGGCTGACGGGATCGCCCCTGCACTTCTTGCACCTCTCCACGCGTCGCTCGCTCGAGATGGTCCTGCGCGCCCGCGACGAAGGGCTGCCGGTGAGCTTTGAAGTGGCGCCCCACCACTTCACCCTCGACGAGAGCGCGTGCTCGAGCTACGACCCGGTCTTCAAGGTCCACCCGCCGCTGCGTTCACCCGGCGATGTCGAGGCGTTGCGACAATCACTTTGCGACGGCGTCATCGACGCCGTGGCGACCGACCACGCACCTCACGCGCCCGAACTGAAGGACCTGGCCTTCGATGAGGCCCCGGCCGGGATGCTCGGACTCGAGCACGCCGCGTCACTGACCTTCGAGGCGCTCGGTGCGTCGGCCGATCCCGGAGTGTTCTTCGCCGTGCTGAGCCGTGGACCGGCGCGCATCGCGCAGCTGCGCCGTGAGGACGGCCGCGTGCGACACAGTGCCCACGGCGGCGCAATGGCCGTCGGGGACGACGCGAACGTCACGGTCTTTGACCCGGGATGTCACTGGAGTGTCGATCGCACCACGTTGGCGAGTCGATCGATGAACACGCCCTACGACGGTCGACCAATGGTGGGTCGCGTGCGCGCCACCATCGCCAAAGGACGCCTCGTCGTCGATGAGGGCCTCCTCACGTGACGCGACAGCCATCGGTGCTCGTGCTCGCTGACGGCACCACGTTCGAGGGCTACGCCGCGGGCCACGTACCGGACGAGGGCTTCACCAGCGGCGAATTCGTCTTCAACACGGCGCTGTCGGGCTACCAAGAAGTGATCACCGACCCGAGCTACGCCGGACAGATCGTCAGTTTCACGTACCCGCATATCGGCAACTACGGCGTCACGCCACTCGACGACGAGTCGCTGCGACCGTGGTGCGAGGGCGTGGTGATTCGTGAACTCTCGAACCTTCCTTCCAACTGGCGATCGGTCGGGCCGCTCGAAGGCTTCTTGCGCCAACACCGCGTGGCGGCCATTGTGGGCGTCGACACGCGTCGACTGACCCGACATCTGCGCGCCCACGGGGCGCTGCCCGGTGCCTTCGGTCACGGCGATCCGCAGGTCGTAGCCGCCGCCGCTCGGGTGGCCCGCGGCACCGACGGCACGGACCTGGTGACTCGGGTGTCGACGGGCGAGATCTACACCCGCGGCGTCGGTGAACGTCACGTGGTCGCCCTCGACTACGGGATCAAGACGATGATGGTGCACCAACTCGCCGAACGTTTTCGCGTCAGCGTCGTTCCGGCCTCGACGAGTGCCGAGGAGATCCGCTCGCTCGAGCCCGACGGCGTGTTCCTCTCGAACGGACCCGGTGATCCCGCGGCCCTGGGCGACCAGGTGCGCGTATTGGAGACGTTGCTCGGCACCGTTCCGATCTTCGGCATCTGTCTCGGTCATCAACTGCTCGCCCAGGCGCTCGGCGGACGGACGTTCAAACTGCCCTTCGGTCATCACGGCAGTAACCACCCGGTCCGTGACCTCGCGACCGGTCGCATCGAGATCACCGCGCAGAATCACAACTACGCCGTCGAGCCCGACACGTTGGCCCACGGTGTCGTGAGTCACGTCAACTTGAACGATGGCGTGATCGAAGGAGTGTCGGCGCCGAGTGAGCGCTGTTTCTCCGTGCAGTACCACCCCGAAGCCGGGCCCGGTCCCCACGACGCGCGCTACCTCTTTGAGCGATTCGAAAACGCGCTTCGCGGCGTGACGATGGGCGCGTGATGCCAAAGCGCGTCGACATCCACTCGATCATGGTCATCGGATCCGGTCCGATCGTGATCGGCCAGGCCTGTGAGTTCGACTACTCGGGGACTCAGGCGTGTCAGGTGCTGCGCGCCGAGGGTTACAAGGTGATCCTCGTCAACTCCAATCCCGCCACGATCATGACCGACCCGGCGACGGCTGACGTGACCTACGTCGAACCACTGGACGCCGACGTCCTCATCGACATCATCGAGCGCGAACGGCCCGACGCGTTGTTGCCGACGCTGGGTGGACAGACGGCACTGAACCTGACGATGGAGCTCGTGCGACGTGGCGTCACCGAGCGGTTCGGCGTCGAAGTCATCGGGGCGCGACCGGAGGCGATCGCCACCGCCGAAGACCGCGACCTCTTCAAGACGGCGATGGCCGACATCGGTCTGGCGGTCCCCGAGTCCGGTTTCGCGCGAAACGTGGACGAGGCGTACGTGATCGCCGAGGACATTGGGTGGCCCGTGATGATCCGGCCGAGTTTCATCCTGGGCGGATCAGGCACGGGCATCGCCCACGACGAAGCGCAACTACGCACCCTGGCGGGCGAAGGCATCGCGGCCTCGCCCGTCTCAGAGATCCTGGTCGAACGCTCCGTCGCGGGCTGGAAGGAGTTCGAACTGGAGGTCATGCGTGACGCGGCGGACAACTGCGTGGTCGTGTGCGGCATTGAGAACTTCGATCCGATGGGGGTACACACCGGTGATTCCATCACCGTGGCACCGATTCAGACCCTCTCGGACGTGGAGTACCAAGCGATGCGCGACGACGCCTTCGCGGTCCTGCGACGCGTCGGAGTCGAGACCGGGGGATCCAACGTGCAGTTCGCGGTCAATCCCGTCGACGGGGAGCGTCTCGTGATCGAAATGAATCCCCGGGTCAGTCGTTCGAGCGCGCTCGCGTCCAAGGCCACCGGCTTTCCGATCGCCAAGATCGCCGCTCGATTGGCCGTTGGTTACACGCTCGATGAGATTCGAAACGACATCACCGAAGTGACGCCGGCCAGTTTCGAGCCGGTGATCGACTACGTGGTGACGAAGATCCCGCGCTGGGCCTTCGAGAAGCTGCCCGGCGCCACGGCCGAGCTCGGCACCAGGATGCAGTCGGTCGGCGAGGTCATGGCGATTGGAAGAAACTTCGCCGAGTCCTTGCAAAAGGCGGTTCGGTCGCTCGAACAGGGTCGGGCGGGATTCGCCCTGGGCCGTCACTCGGAGTTCGTGGACTTCGACCTCGAACGACTCTGGCACAGTTGCGTCGTGGCGACGCCCGAGCGCCTCTTCGCGTTGCACGAACTGCTCTGGCGAGGTGCGTCGATTGACGACATCGTCGAACGCACCGGCATCGACTGCTGGTTCATCCACCAATTGGCCGAGATCATCGAACGCGAGCGTGAACTGAGTCCGGACGTGGTGCTCGAGACCTTCGACGTGAGACGGTGGCGGCGTTACAAGCAGTGGGGATTCTCCGATCCCCAGATCGCCGAGCTCTGCGGTCGTGACGTCGAGGCGGTGACGGTGCTGCGTCGCGCGGCCGGCGTGGTCACGACCTTCAATACCGTCGATACGTGTGCCGCGGAGTTCGAGGCGTCGACGCCCTATCACTACAGCACGTACGAGGACGCGAGCGAGGTTCGTCCGTCATCTCGAGATCGCGTGATAATCCTCGGCTCCGGTCCGAATCGGATCGGCCAGGGAATCGAATTCGACTACTGCTGCGTCCACGCCTCGTACGCGTTGCGCGACATGGGCTTTGAGACGGTCATGGTGAACTGCAATCCCGAAACCGTCTCGACGGACTACTCAACATCGGACCGGCTGTACTTCGAGCCGCTGACGCCCGAAGACGTGGCCGAGGTCATTGCGGCCGAGCGTGCGGCGTGCGTCGACGGCGCGCGCGTACTCGGCGTGATCGTCTCCCTGGGTGGCCAGACGCCGCTCAAGTTGTCACACTCCCTGGACCCGGCCCTGGTCCTCGGCACGCCCGTCGCCTCCATCGATTCGGCCGAAGACCGAGAGCAGTGGTCGGCGATCTGTAAGTCGTTGGGTCTGCGCCAGCCCCCCGGGGACGTGGCCCTCACTCTCGCCGAGGCACGCACGGTGGTGCGCGCGATCGGTTATCCCGTCCTCGTGCGGCCGAGTTACGTACTGGGCGGACGGGCGATGGAGATCGTCTATGACGACGCGTCGCTCGAACGAGTCATGAAGGACTTGACGAGTGAGCACGGTTCGCTCGCGCGCGAGGGCGGCGTCTCGCAGAGCCGGCCGATCCTCATTGACAGTTTTCTGGAAGACGCCATCGAAGTGGACGTCGACGCGGTACGCGACACGCGCGGCGACGTCTTCGTCGCGGGCGTCATGGAGCACGTCGAAGAGGCGGGCGTGCACTCCGGCGATTCGGCGTGCGCACTCCCGCCCCAGACCCTGAGTGCGGCGGTGCTCTCGACGTTGCACGCGCACACGAAGAAGATTGCCGATTCCCTCGGCGTCGTCGGCCTCATCAACGTGCAATACGCCGTCAAGGACGAGGAGGTCTTCGTCCTCGAGGCCAATCCTCGAGCGTCGCGCACCGTGCCCTTTGTCGCCAAGGCGACCGGCGTCGCGCTGGCCCAAGTGGCGGTTCGCGTGATGATGGGCCAATCGTTACGTGAGCTCGTCGAGCTGGGCGTCGTACCGGCCGCGACGCCCGTGCCGCACTACGTCTCGGTCAAAGAAGCGGTCTTGCCGTTCAACCGCTTTCCGGGCGTCGACACGGTCCTGGGCCCGGAAATGCGTTCGACCGGCGAAGTCATGGGCGTGGGGGAGAGTTTCGGCATCGCTTTCGCCAAGGCCCAGTTGGCCGCCGGGACGCGCCTCCCCGACCAGGGCCAGGTCTTCATGAGTCTCGCCGATCGCGACAAGGTCCAGGGACTCGAGCTGGCGCGACTGCTCGCGGACCTCGGCTTCACCCTCGCCGCGACGGTCGGAACCGCGGGGTACCTGCGGTCTCACGGCGTGGTCGTCGCCACGCTGGTCGGGAAGGTCGGCTTGGCCGAGATGGGTGTCGACGCCGTCTCGATGATCGCGGCCGGCGACGTGCAACTCGTGGTCAATACGCCCTCGGGTAGTGGGGCCCGGGCCGACGGCGCGCTCATCCGAGCTGCCTGCATCGTGCACGCCGTATCGTGTCTCACTACGATCAGCGCGGGCTTGGCCGCCGCTAAGGGCATCGCCGATACCCGTGCCCAGGGATGGCGCGTCGCGTCATTGCAGGAGTTGCACCGATGAGTGATCTCGATACCCACGTGGGAGCGGTGGCGCTTCGTTCGCCAATACTGACGGCGGCCGGTACCTCGGGCTACGGCGACGAACTCGCCGCGTACGGCGAACTTCGCTCTCTCGGCGCCGTCGTCGTGAAGTCACTGGCCAACTTCGCGTGGGAGGGGAACGCCGCGCCGCGCGTCGCGGCCTCGGGGGCACACATGTTGAACTCGGTCGGGCTCGCGGGTCCGGGCGTCTCGGCGTGGCGTGAACACTTCTTGCCCGATCTCGAACTGCGCGGATGCGCCGTGGTGGCCTCGATCTGGGGTCGTACCGTCAACGAATTCGGCGAGGCGGCCGAAGCGATGCGCGGCGCCAACGTGGTCGCGGTCGAAGTGAATGCCAGTTGTCCGAATCTCGAGAGCCGCTCGTCGATCTTCGCGCACTCGGCCCTCGCGACCGCCGAGGTCGTGCGAGCGTCGAAAGCGGCCGACCTTCCTCTTTGGATCAAGCTCAGCCCGAACACGCCGGACTTGATCGCGATCGCGGGAGCGGCCCTCGACGCCGGCGCCGACGCTCTCGTGCTCGTCAATACCGTGCTCGGACTGGGCATCGATATCGAACGCCGCCAACTCTCATTGGGCAACGGCGGGGGCGGCGTGAGCGGTCCGGGCATCTTGCCGGTTGCGTTGCGTTGCGTGTACGAATGTCGTGCCGCGTTCCCCACGACGCCCATTGTGGGCGTCGGGGGCGTGAGTAGTGGCGAGGATGCCGTGGCGATGATCATGGCGGGTGCGAACGCCGTGGAGGTCGGAACGGCGACGTTCGCGAACCCCCGCGCGCCGTGGCTGGTGCAACAGGGATTGGAGCGATGGATGCAACGACACGACGTGACGCGGGTGAGTGAGATCATGGGTGCAGTTCATGGATGAGACCTTCGGTACGAGGCTGCGCGATCGCATACGGGCCCTCGGGCCGCTGTGTGTCGGGGTTGATCCGAGCCGTGAGTTATTGGAGTCCTGGGATCGCGGCGACACGGTCGAGGGCATGGAGTTCTTCTCGCGCGCGGTCCTCGAGGCGGTGGTCGGCACCGCAGCCGCAATCAAACCCCAGGTCGCCTTCTTCGAACGCTTCGGTTCCGCCGGGTACCGCGTTCTCGAACAGCTGATCGGAGACGCGCGCGACGCCGATGTCCTCGTCGTCGCTGACGCCAAGCGCGGCGACTTCCTGGTCACCAACAATGGCTACGCCGAGGCGTGGTTGGCAGAACGCTCGCCGCTTCACGTCGACGCCGTCACCGCCAGTCCCTATCTCGGTGTCGACGCGCTCGCACCTCTCTTCACGCTCGCCGAAGAACACGCGCGCGGCGTGTTCGTTCTCGTGGCGACGTCGAATACCGAAGGACGCGTCGTGCAGAGCGCCCGTACGCCCGAAGGCGAGCGCGTGGAGGACGTCGTCCTTCGTAGCATCGCCGAGCGAAACCACCGCGTCGACGGCCTCGGGTCATTCGGCGCGGTCATCGGTGCGACTCGTGACCTCCCGGAGTTCGACCTGGCGAAGCTGGGTGGTCCGTTCCTGGTACCGGGCGTCGGCGCCCAGGGGGGGAGTGCTGAGAACGTGGCGCGATTGTTCTCTCGTTGCCCTTCGGACACCGTGCTTGTGAACGTGGCACGATCCATCTTGACGGCCGGTCCGGAACGTGCCGCGCTGCGCGACGCCGCGCGTCATTGGCGCGATGATCTCAGTCAGGCGTTGGCCTGAACAAAAGTCAGCGCAGGGGAGTAATCTGACATCGTGACTCCCACGCCGCCGAACCTCTCGCAAGAACAGCGGGTCGAGGCTTCGCGTCTGGCGGTAGCGAACCGTCGTCGGCGCGCCGAAGTGAAGCGCATGGTGAAGTCCGGTGAGTTGTCGCTCGACGAACTTTTCGAGCTGGCCTCACGCGAAGAGTGCGTGGCGCAGATGCGCGCGTATGACCTCATCAGTGCACTGCCCGCCATCGGTGAAGTGAAGGCCGAACGAATCATGAACAACGCGTCGATCGCCAAGACCCGGCGAATCCGAGGACTTGGTCCCAAACAACGCGCGGAACTGTTTCGAGCCCTTGTCCGCTGAGCCATTCATCGCGGTTCTCATCGGTCCGGGTGGTGTCGGCAAGGGCACACTGGCGCGACGACTGGTCGAGGCCGACGACCGACTGTGGCTGAGCAAGAGTTGGACGACTCGGCCGGTGCGAGTGACCGAAGACGGTTCGGAGTACCACTTCGTGGACCGCGCAACCTTCGAAAAGGCCATCGAGGACGACGCGTTCCTAGAGTGGGCCGAATTCCACGGCAACCTCTACGGGACACCACGTCCCGAGGCGGGTGATCACGACGTACTGCTCGAGATCGAGGTCCAGGGCGCGGAGCAGGTCCTCGCCCACGATCCGTCGGCGGTCGTCGTTCTCGTGCTCGCTCCTTCGATGGAGCAGCTCGAGGAACGTCTTCGGGGCCGCGGTGACTCCGACGAGCACGTCGAGAAGCGTCTGTCGAGCGCGCCGCACGAACTCGCCAAAGGCCATGCGATTGCTACACGCGTCGTCGTCAATGACGACGTCGAGCGTACAACGAGTGAAATCCTCTCTATACTGGAAGAACTCCGCCCGTCCCGGCGATCCCCCTCGAAAAAGGACTGAATATCATGGCCGAACGCCCCACCCTCGTCGATCCGCCCATCGAAACGCTCTTGAACAAGGTGGGTGACTCGAAGTTCACGCTCGTGGCCGTCACGGCGATTCGGGCCCGCGAGATCAACGAGTACTACAACGGACTTGGTTCCGGTCACGGCGCCCTGATCCCGCCGCAGGTGACGTCACTGTCGAACAAGTCATTGTCACTGGCGATGGAAGAGCTCTACCAGGGCAAACTGGAGTTCCACCGTCCGACCCCTGAGGAGCTCGAAAATGAGCGTCTTCAGGCTGTCGCGTTGGAAGAGGCCCGTCAGGACGCCAACAACGACCTGGACGCCTTCACCGATGCCCTCCGCGACGCCTGAGTCGTCCGCACCTCGAATAGTCCTCGGCGTCGCCGGCGGCATCGCCGCCTACAAGGCGGTCGAACTGTTGCGCCTCTTGCGCGACGCCAACTACTACGTCACTCCGGTCCTCACGCCCGACGCCACGCGTTTCGTGGGCGCGCTGACCTTCAGCGCCCTCGCGAGTGAGCCCGCGCGAACGAACCTCTTCGGGGACCCGACGACGCCGATCCCGCACACGTACCTCGGACGTAACGCCGATCTCGTCGTCGTCGCTCCGGCCACGGCCCACCTCATCGCCCGATACGCCGCGGGACTCGCCGATGACCTCTTGAGTGCCACGTTGCTCGCGACCAACGCCCCCGTGCTGCTGTGCGCAGCGATGCACTCAGAGATGTGGGCGCAACCGTCGGTGCAGGAGAATCTGGCGACGTTGCGTCGTCGCGGCGTCATCGTGCTCGAACCCGACACCGGTCACCTCGCGGGCGGCGACGTGGGGATAGGACGAATGGTCGAGCCCGCGGCAATTTTCGAACTCGTCCAGAGGATCGTTGACGGCTACCGTGGTCCGCTCAGCGGCAAGCGCCTCGTGATAAGTGCCGGGGGGACCCGTGAAGCGATCGACCCGGTGCGCGTGATCGCCAATCGTTCATCCGGTCGCCAGGGTTACGCGTTGGCCGAGATCGCGCGGCGCCTCGGCGCCTCGGTCACCCTGGTGTCGACCGTCGAACGAGCACTCGCCCTCGACGTGGCCCACGATATCGACGTCGTTCGCGTCGAGAGCGCGGCCCAGATGCGCGACGCCATGCTCGAACACTTTGCCTCGAACGACGTCGCGATCATGGCCGCCGCCGTCGCGGACTTCACCGTCAATCCGGCCAGTGAGAAGATAAAGAAGGACACCGGGCTGCCGTCGTTGCACTTCGAACCCACCGCCGACATCGTCCTTGATCTCGTCGCGGCACGCCACGACGCGCAAGTGGTGGTCGCCTTCGCGGCCGAGACGACGAACGTCCTCGAACACGCACGAGAGAAACTACGGCGCAAGGATGTGGACCTTCTGGTGGTGAATGACGTCTCGGCCCCGGGCGCCGGCTTCGAGCACGAGACGAACGAAGTCATCCTCCTCGGTCGCGACGGTGTCGCAGAAACGGTGTCGTTACGCTCGAAAGAAGCCGTGGCAATGGCGATCTTGGCTAGGGTGGCGTCATTGCTATCGCAAGGAGCCCCATGAGTGACCGCACTCTCTTCACGTCGGAGTCGGTGACCGAAGGACATCCCGACAAGGTTGCTGATCAAGTCTCGGATGCGGTCCTCGACGCGATTCTCGCCCAGGACCCCACGGCGCGCGTCGCGTGCGAGACGCTCCTTACGACCGGACTGTGCGTCGTGGCGGGCGAGATCAGTACGAGCGCGTACGTGGACATCAATCATCTCGCCCGACAGACGATCATCGGCATCGGTTACGACGACGGCGCGATGGGATTCGATGGTCGCAGTTGCGGAATTCTGGTGTCCCTCGACAAGCAGAGTCCCGACATCGCTGGCGGCGTCGACGTGGCCTTCGAGCAGCGTTCGGGCGCTGGAGGGGAGGACGCGTTGAACTCCCAGGGCGCGGGCGATCAGGGCATGATGTTCGGCTACGCCTGCAGCGACAACGACGACTTCATGCCCCTGCCAATCTGGTTGGCGCACCGTCTCGCCATGCGACTCGCCCAGGTACGACGCTCCGGGCTCATCCCGTACCTGCGGCCCGACGGCAAGACCCAGGTGACCATTGTCTACGAGAACGACAAGCCCGTGGCGATCGACACCGTGCTCATCTCAACCCAACACGAAGACGGCGTTGACGCGCCGTCGATAGCGAACGACGTGATGGAACACGTCATCACACCGATGTTGCCCGCTGACCTCGACGCCTCGTCGATGCGGGTGTTCGTGAACCCTTCGGGAAAGTTCGTACTGGGCGGACCCCACGCCGACACCGGTCTCACCGGGCGAAAGATCATCGTGGACACCTACGGCGGGATGGCCCGACACGGCGGCGGAGCGTTCTCGGGCAAGGATCCCTCCAAGGTCGACCGGTCGGGCGCTTACGCCGCGCGCTGGGTCGCGAAACACGTCGTCGCCTCAGGTGCGGCGGAGCGTTGTGAAGTCCAGGTCGCGTACGCCATTGGTGTGGCCCGACCGGTGTCGGTGTTGGTCGACACGTTCGGCACCGAGCGAGTGGACCGCACGAGGATCGCCAAGGCCGTCGACGCACTGTTCGACCTGCGACCCGCGGCGATCATCCGTGACCTCGATCTGCGTCGGCCGCTCTATCAGCGCACCGCCGCCTACGGCCACTTCGGTCGCAGCGACCAGGGCTTCACCTGGGAGCACACTTCACGGGTCGACGACCTGCGCCGAGAACTGTCGCTGTAACCGTGAGCGCCGCGCGCGCCGTTCGAATCATCACCGAGGTCGCGGCCGTCGATCGCCCCTTCGATTACCTCGTCACGGAGAAGACCGAGCACGTCGCGATCGGTGACCGGGTGCGCGTGGACTTCAACGGTCGTTCGGTCCGCGGCTGGGTCGTCGACGGGGCCGTCGCCAGTCCCGAACTGAAACCCCTGGTGAAGTGGCTGGGCTACGGTCCGCCGGCGACGTTGCTCGAGTTGTTGGCGTGGGCGAGTGAACGATGGTACAGCCCGATCAGCCGCTTCCTGGTGTCGACCTCGCCGAAGCGACTCATCACCGAACTGCCAGTCGCACCGGTCGCCCGAGCACTCGCCTCGGCCGTACTAGCGGGTGTCACCGACCTCGAGCCCGGTGTGCTCGAGGTCGCGCCGACGACCGATCCGTTGCCCTTGATCCTCTCCGCCTACGAAATGACTCGAGAGAAGGAAGGTTCACTCTTGGTGCTCGTACCGACGGAGTCCTGGGCCGTTCGACTGCGCGGACGTCTGGAACAGCGTGGCTGTGACGTCGCGTCGGGCGAGGACCAATGGGACCGGATGCGGGCTGGGTGGCCGGTCGTGGTGGGCGCACGAGGCACGGCGCTGTCGCCGGTACCGCGAGTGTGCGGCGTCGTCATCGTGGACGCCGACGACGAGGCCTATCGCAGTGCGGGGGCCCCGACGTGGGACGCCGTGACGATGGTGCGTGAACGCTGCCGCCGTGACGCCGCGCCGCTGTGGTGTACGTCGAGCGTGCCGTCGCCGTCACTCTTGAACGATGGCTCGTATCGCTCGTGGGGTGACGTCAACGGCGGATGGCCACGTATCACGATCGCGGATCGTCGGCGAAGCGACCCGCACGACGGGGTACTCGCTCGCGACGCGCTCGACGCCGCACGACACGCGCTGCAGGGCGACGATCCGGTCGCGGTCGTCGTCGTACTGCAACGCCTCGGCGACGGGCGCCTCTGGGCGTGCCATCGATGTGGTGAGCTGGCCCGTTGTGGCGTGTGCGCGCAGGCCGAAGAAGAGCGCGGCGGGCAGTTGGTGTGCCGCGACGGCCACGAGCCCCGCGCCAACTTTTGCCGCTCGTGCGGCGCGACGAACCTGAAGAGAGTTCGAATCGGTGTGACCACGTTGGCGCGCGACGTCGCGGCCCAACTCGCGCAACGCGTCACCGAGGTGACGGCGACGACGGAATTGGACGCGACCCTCGAACGCGTCGTCGTCGGTACCGAAGCCGTGTGGCAACGGGTTCGCCGCTGCGGCGTCGTGATCTTCGCCGACTTCGATCAGTATCTGTTGGCGCCGCGCGCGTCGGCGCGCCGTAGTGCCATCACGGCGGTGGGTAAGGCCGGACGACTCGTCGGTGCGCGTCGTGAGGGTCGCGGCGTGGTAGTCCTGCAGACTCGTCGGAGTGAGGACTCGGTCATTGACGCCCTCGAACGGGCGAATTTCGACGGGATCATCGATGAAGACGTGAAGACAGCGCGACTGCTCGAACTCGCACCGTACGGCGCCGAAGCCGCGGTGAGCGGCGAAGGGGCCGAAGCCTTCGTTGAGGGAGTGCGAGATTCCAACGTGTCGGTGCATCCGGTGTCGTCTGGATTCATCGTGCGTTCCGCGGACGTGGCGACGTTGACGGCCGCATTGCGCGCCGCGCCGCGACCGCCCGCCAAGGTGCGCGTGGCGGTGCAGTAGTCGTCGCGACGAAAGTGGTCGACGCCGTTTCACACGGCGCCAGCGATAACGTGGGGGAGTGACGACGCTCCCTATTCGCTTCTACGGTGACCCCGTCCTGACCCAAGCGACGACGGAGATCGAGAACATCGACGGTCGCATCGCGGCGTTGGCCCAGACCATGATCGAGACGATGAACGAGGCGCCGGGCGTCGGATTGGCCGCCAACCAGATCGGCGTTCAAAAGCGCCTCTTCGTCTACGACAAGGGTGACGGTCCCCACGTCGTCGTCAATCCCAAGATCCTCGAAACCGACGGCGAGTGGATCTACGAAGAGGGTTGTCTCTCGGTGCCCGGACTCAGCTGGGAGATCACGCGAGCGAACGCCGTCCACCTGGTGGGATTCGACCTCGACGGCAACGAGATCGACGTGCAGACCGACGAATACGAAGGTCGCATTCTCCAACACGAGATGGACCACCTCGACGGCGTCTTACTCATTGAACGACTCGACGTCGACCAACGACGAGAGGCCAAGCAAATCCTTCGGCAGCGCAATCTCGAGTTGGCCGGTTCGGACCCCGACGGACTACATCTGTTGCTGGGTGAGTAGATGCGCCTCGCCTTCCTCGGCACGCCCGAGGCGGCAGTACCGTCGCTACGGGCACTCGTCGACGCCGGTCACGACGTCGTACTCGTCATAACGCGACCCGATCGCAAACGTGGCCGAGGGGGTCGACTCTCTCCGAGCCCCGTGAAGGAGTGCGCGAACGAGCTCGGTCTGACGGTCAGCCATCGGTTGAACGACTTGGACGACGTCGACGTCGAACGCGGCGTCGTCGTGGCCTTCGGGCGACTCATCTCATCCGATGCACTGGAGCGAGTACCGATGCTGAATGTTCATTACTCGTTGCTGCCGAGGTGGCGCGGCGCCGCGCCCGTGGAACGCGCGATCCTGGCGGGCGATGAGGAGACGGGCGTCAGCATCATGACGCTCGAGGCCGACCTCGATACCGGTCCCGTGCACCTCCAGCGTCGCGTGGCGATCGACGCCAAATCGCTCGAGGTCCTACTCAGTGAACTCGCGGACCTGGGCGCACGCGCGCTCCTCGAGGTGCTCGCGACGCCGGAACTCTTGGCGAATGCCCGGGCGCAAGAGGGTGACGTCACGTACGCGACGAAACTGTCCAAGGAGGATTTTCACTTGGCGTCGTCGTATTCAGCTACGCACCTTTTGCGCATCATCCGATTGGGCCAAGCCTTCACGATGGTGAACGGTCGTCGACTCCTCGTCCAGAGCGCGGCACTCTACGAAGGCGACGCCGTGGCCGCCGGGTCCGTCACACGTCGTGAGGGCCACGTCGTACTCGGAGCGCACGATGGCGCGATCGCCATCGAACAGGTGCGGCCCGAGAGTGGCAAATCCATGAATGCGAACGCGTGGTGGGCCGGTGCGAGACTTGACGGGACTGTCGTTCAATGGGCTTGACCGATTACGACCACGAATAGGCTGACGTCGTGACTACCATCGACGCCGGCCCCGCCGGAACCCTTCGCGTGGCCCCGTCGATCCTGGCCGCCGACTTCGGTTCGTTGGCCACTGCGGTTCGAGAAATTGACGCCGAAACGGACTGGCTTCACGTGGACGTGATGGATGGTCATTTCGTGCCGAACGTGTCGATCGGGCCACCAGTGGTGAAGTCGCTTCGCCAATACAGCGACCGCTTTTTCGACTGCCACTTGATGATGAGTGAGCCGGGACGCTACCTCGAAGCGTTTCGAACGGCCGGGGCCGACGGGTGCACCGTGCACGTCGAGGTCGGCTCGACGGCCACGCTGATCGACGAAGCCCATTCGATGGGCCTACGCGTGGGATTGGCCGCCAATCCAGACACGCCGTTTTCATTGGTTGCGCCATTTCTCGGGGACATCGACCTGCTCTTGTTGATGACGGTGTTTCCCGGGTTTGGTGGTCAATCGTTCATCAGCGACGTGATGGGCAAGGTCAACGAAGCCCGTCGCGAAGTCGACGTGAACGACCTCGCGCTCGATATCGAAGTCGATGGTGGTATCGACGTCGTGACCGCCCCGATCGCGGTGGAGGCGGGCGCCAACGTGCTCGTCGCCGGTTCGGCGATCTTCAACCGCTCCGATCCACTCGAAGCCGCACACGAACTCCGGGTCGCCGCGAGGTCGGGACGAGGATGAAGTTCTCGAACACTGAGTTGATGACCATGGCGATCGGCGCCGGCGACAAGGCGCGATACCTGTCACCGCCGAACCCGTGGGTCGGAGCGCTCGTCGTGAGTGATCGCGGCGTTGTCTTGAGCGAGGGTCACACGCAAGTCCCTGGTGAGTCGCACGCGGAGATCGTGGCGCTGCGTCGGGCGGGCGAGGGCGCTCGGGGCTCGACCATGGTCGTCACGCTCGAGCCCTGTTCACACGAAGGACGGACCGGTCCGTGCGTCGAGGCGATCGTCGAGGCCGGCGTATCGCGGGTGATCGTCGGAACGATCGACCCCGATCCTCGCGTCTCGGGCGCGGGCGTCGAGCTGTTGAAGGCCTCCGGGGTCGACGTGGAGGTCGGCGTCGAGGAGTACGCGGTTCGCGCGCAACTCGCGCCATACATATGGCACCGGGTGACGGGACGGCCCTACGTGGTCTTGAAGATCGCCAGCACCCTCGACGGCATCGTGGCGATGGCTGACGGCACCAGTCAATGGATCACCGGCGAAGAGGCGCGCCGTGACGCCCACGTCCTACGGGCGCAGAGCCAGGCCGTGTTGGTCGGCGCGGGAACGGCACGAAGTGACGATCCCGCCCTGACGGCCCGTCTTGGCGACCTGGTCCTCGAACCACTGCGCGTGGTCTTGGGCAAGGCGCCCGAAGGGGCCCAGATGCGGCCCTGTCTCGAACTCAGTGGCGACCTCGCCCAGGTGCTGGACGAAATTGGAAACCATGACGTGTTACAACTCCTCGTCGAGGGCGGCCCCTCAACCGCCAGTTCGTTCCTGGACGCCGGTCTCGTGAACCACATTGTCTGGTATCAATCGGCTTCTTTCGCGGGCGGCACCGCAACGCTCGGAGCCCTTCGGAGCCTTTCGACGCCGACGATTGCGGCGTTGCGCCGGGGCCGAATTGTCGGCGTCACGCGCGTCGGGGAAGATATTCGAATAGACGTGGAGGTCTAATGGCACTATCAACCATCGAAGAGGCGATCGAACAGTTACGACACGGCGGCATGGTCGTCGTGGTCGATGACGAAGACCGTGAGAACGAGGGCGACCTCATCATGCCCGCCGAGGACGTCACGCCCGAGAGCATGGCCTTCTTTCTCGAGTACACGTCGGGCGTGTTCTGCGTGCCGATCGAGTCGGCGCGCGCGGACGCACTCGAGCTCCCGTTGATGGTGGTGGCCAACACCGAAGCCCAACGTACGGCGTTCACCGTGACCGTTGACTACCGTCACGGCACGTCCACGGGCATCTCGGCGAGTGACCGCGCCGCGACGGTGCGCGCGCTCATCGACCCCGACACGCGACCAACCGACCTCAATCGTCCGGGACACATCTTTCCCCTGCGCTACCGACCGGGCGGGGTCTTGAAGCGCGCGGGCCACACCGAGGCCACGGTCGACCTTTGTCGACTGGCCGGCAAACAGCCCTCCGGAGTGCTCTGCGAGATCGTCACCGCCGACAAGTCGGGAATGGCCCGTCTGCCCGAACTCGAGGCTTTCGCCACGAAGCACGAAGTGCCGATCATCTCGATCGCTGACTTGATTCGCTATCGACGCCAACACGAGAAGCTCGTGAAGCGCATCGCCGAAGCGTCCCTGCCGACCGAACACGGTCAGTTTCAGGCCTTCGTCTTTGAGAACGTCCTGGACGGCGTGCAACACATGGCGCTCGTCTACGGCGATATCTCGACCACGCCCGACGTTCTCGTTCGCGTGCACTCCGAGTGCTTGACCGGCGACGTCTTCGGGTCACTGCGCTGCGACTGCGGACCTCAGTTGGAGACCGCGCTCGCGAAGGTCGCGGCGGAGGGCGCCGGCGTCGTCGTGTACCTGCGGGGCCACGAAGGTCGCGGCATCGGGCTCGGCCACAAGATCCGGGCCTACGCCCTGCAAGAGGACGGTCGTGACACGGTCGACGCGAACATCGAGCTCGGTCTCCCGGTTGATTCTCGCGAGTACGGGATCGGCGCGCAGATCCTCGTGGACCTCGGGGTCACGTCGATGCGGATAATGACGAACAATCCTTCGAAATACGGCGGTCTCGAGGGCTTCGGATTGAATATCGTCGAACGTGTGCCGCTCGAGAGCAGCCCCACGGCGTTCAACATCGACTACCTGCGCACGAAGCGAGAGCGGCTGGGTCACATGCTCGGGGGACTCGATGACGTCGAGTGACGAGACGCAGCTCGACCAACGCCGGGTCGAAGAGTTACGTCGGCGCGTCGGTCTTCACCTCGAGGGCTCGATCGATGGGCGTGGCGTGCGCGTCGCTCTCGTCTGCAGTCGTTTCAATGGTGCGATAACGACGCGGCTCCTCGCCGGCGCGCTCGACGTCTTGCACGACGCGGGCGTTGACCGCAGCGACATCGCCGTGGGCTGGGTTCCGGGCGCCTTCGAGATCCCGTTGCTCGCCCTGGCCTTCGCTGACGGCGATCGTCCGGTCGACGCCGTCATCACGCTCGGCGCGGTCATTCGCGGAGAAACTACGCATTACGAGATCGTCTCGGGCGAATGCGCCCGTGGGGTCCAGGACGTTCAGCTCAGCACGCGCGTGCCGGTCGT
This sequence comes from uncultured Acidimicrobiaceae bacterium, assembly GCA_937881055.1. Lineage (GTDB taxonomy): Bacteria > Actinomycetota > Acidimicrobiia > Acidimicrobiales > RAAP-2 > RAAP-2. The sequence continues at coordinate 19,179 of CALGFJ010000029.1, forward strand.
CTTTGGTGTGCTGAGCGTCAATACCCTCGACCAGGCGCTCGAGCGCTCATTGAATGACGCGAGCAACAAGGGTCGCGAGGCCGCCACCACCGCCCTCGAGATGGTGTCGGTGCTCCGTCAGGGATCGTTGGGATCGTAGACGGGTGCGGGGTCTCATCGAGGCGTTCGATGACCGTCGTGGTGACGGGGCGGTCCGCACCGACGATGGTGAGCGACTCTACTTTCATTGCGTCAACATCGCCGACGGTTCACGGAGCATCGCCTCGGGCACGCTCGTCTCGGTGCGTCGCGGTGTCGGACATCTCGGCCACGACGAAGCACTCGAGATCGTCAAGGAGCCGCACGGCGACGAGGGGAACTTCGATGCAGACCACTGACCGAACGTGGACCGCGACGACTGACTAGGCCGTCGTCGTGGTGACCGCCGTCTTGTGGCCCGGTTTCACGGGCGGATTACCGAGTTGGGTGAGAGAGTTCGAGCGAGCGATGGTCGCCTCGGTGACGGCAAAGCGATAGGTCGCTCGAGCACTGATTCGCTGACTCGAGTTCAGGGCTCCGCTCAGAGATGACGCCAGATTCAACTTGGCCGTGGCGACCGCAGCGAGAAAGGTCAGATTGATCACCTTGCGCTGGGCCAGGTAGAGCTTGTCGGCGGCGCGGTACTGCTTCATGGTGGTGATGACCGGCGTTTTGGCGACGATGGTCGTCGTCGTGGTCGTGGTGGTACCGGCGAGGGCCAGGGCGGGAGTGCCGAGCGTGAGCGTCGCCAAGATCGCCACCGAGGCGATGGTGCGCTGAGCGATGCCTTTCATTGTCGACCCTTCCAAAGGAACAACCAAATCGTACCGAGCAAACCTTTGAATTTCCTGTGAATTGAATGTATTTCAGTTGTGATGAACTCACGTCCCACGCTCCTCGCGTTGGGTTGCGGCACTTTCGGCGCGTACGTCGCGTGCACGGTGAAGCGACGGTACGCACATGACAATCGGCGCGCTACTCGCGAGAGCAGCGCGCCGATTGGGGCGAATCGTGTGACTAGGCAGTGGTGGTCGTAACCGGCACTGTGGTCGTCGTCGTGGTCGTGGTGCCACCCGATGCAGCCGGGGGCGGTCCAAGGGCAACGAGGGCCGCGGCGCGAACAACCGCCGCGTTGGCAATCGCCAGTTCCAGCGTCGCACGAACGACGGCACGCTCAGGAGCGGTCGTGGCGTTCGGGAAGGCCGCAGCGAACGCTGCATCAGCCGCCGCTACCGAGTTGCGGTAGGTCTGGTTGATCGCCTGGAGAGCGACGATGTACGCCGAACGGGGCGTACCGGCCGGAGGCGCCGGAGGAGCACCGAGCGTGGTGAGCGCCGTGGAACGGGCTTCCATCGCGTTGGCGATCGACAGCGTCAAGGCAGCACGGGCCGCGGCACGGGCCGCTTGGCGGTTCTGTGAGCCCTTGGAAGCCCTGATGGCCGCCCAGTACTCTTTGCGCGCGGTGTCGACCGTCGCCCTAAAGGTGCGGTTAATCACCTTCAGTTGGTCGAGGTAGGCGTCTTCAGCCTTGCGCCACTGCTTCCACGCATCCTTCGCGACGTGAATCGTCGTGGTCGTCGTGGCAATCGTGGTTGTGGTGGTTGGAACGGTCGTCGTCGTAGTGTCCGCAGACGCAATCGCCGGGGCACTCATGCCCAGGGTTGCGAGAATGGCCACTGCCACGACGCTTCGTGTACTGAACTTCTTCATATGGACCCCTTTCAAAGGAACGAGACCAACTGTAAAATTCAAGTTTTTGAAAACCCTGTGAAGTGCTTGTTTATTCGCTGTGAAGTTCGTCCGTGAACAACTCCTCATCAAGGGCCATAAGTGGGCGATACGCTCACAAGATGCGAGCAACGCCATGACGAAGGTCTTGATCGTCGACGACGAGCCCGGAGTGCGCGATCTGCTTCGCGACGCCCTCGAGGTCGCCGGGTACGAGACCGAATCGGCGTCCAATGGCGCCGAGGCCCTTGACCTACTGCGGCGACACGACTGTGACCTGTGCATCGTGGACATCAACATGCCCACGATGGACGGGTTCGAGTTCCTCGCCAAGCTGCGCGAACACGACACCAAGACCCCGGTCCTGATGCTCTCGGCGAGGGATTCGCCCGTCGACGTGGCCAAGGGGCTGCGCTACGGTGCCGACGACTACGTACGCAAGCCCTTCAGCCTGGAGGAGATTCTGCTTCGGATCACGGCAATCCTTCGTCGTTCCCACGCGGAATCAACCGACGACCTCATCCTCACGTCGGGTCCGATCGAGATGAACGTCGACACTCACGAGATCACGGTCGACGCGAATCCGATCACCCTCTCGGCGACGGAGTTCCGACTCCTCGAGGTCCTGCTCGAGCGCAAGGACCGTCTCGTCACGCGAGAACTGCTCCTTCGCGAAGTGTGGAACATCGATTTCGACTCTGAGACTTCGGTGCTCGACACCTATATCTCGTACCTGCGACGAAAGATCCACCACGATGATTTCGCGCCGATCACCACGGTGAGGGGAGTCGGCTTCAAGCTCGTCACGTGGACCGCGGGAATGTGAAGATTGCCACTCGACTGACGATTCTCCTCATCGTGCTCACGACGATGGTGGCGTTCACGGTCGGATGGTTTGCGGTGGACGCCAGTACGCGATCGCTCTACTCCGCGCTCGACGCTCAGATCAACTCGGTGATTCGTAGCGGCGCCGGCGATCCCAACAACGCGCTCACGAATGCGCTCAACGTCGTCCAAGAGAACGGGTACCCCCTGACCCTCGACGTCGTCGATCCTTCGGGTGCCGTCGTTCAAGTCAATACCCCCGACGAGCCGCTTCGAAAAAGGCCGACTCGACAGAACGTCCACGCGACACTCGCCAAGGTGGGCACCCAGTCGAATCTGCCCGGGTTTCAACTTCGTTCGATCTACGTCGGTGGTGGAGACTATTTGATTGTCGCGGGGTCTACGAGTGCCATTACCCAACAGGGGCGTCGGCTCGCGCTCGAGGTGGCGTTGGCCGGTTTCCTCGTCGCCGTGGTCATGTTGGTCCTCGCGCGCTTGGTGATGCGTAAGGACCTTCGCACGATGGAACACCTCATCGACTTCGCCAGTGGCGTCGCCGGCGGCGACGAGCGCGGTCAGATTCCTCCGAGCGCGGGCAGTCGCGACGTCCGCGAACTCCAGGCCGCCCTCGCCACGATGGTCATCGCGCTGCACGAGCGCATCGCCATCGAAGCACGGAGCGTCGAAGCGATGCAACAGTTCGTGGGCGACGCATCGCACGAACTGCGCACGCCGCTCACCGTCATCAAGGGCTACAACGAATTGCTGACCAATCCTTCGATCAATGAAGAGCAGCGTGCGCGGGCCGTCGAGCGCGTGCGCCGCGAGATTGACCGCATGGACCTCTTGGTGGCGGACTTGCTCCTCTCGGCCGAAGTTCGAGAAGCACCCCAGCACCTGAATACGCGGGTGGAGCTCAGTGCGCTGGTCGAGTCGCGCGTCGAGGAGTTCCGCAACGACCACCCCGAACGAGTCGTGACCCAAGAGACGACTGACGGTCTCGTCGTTCGGGGGCGCGATGACTTGTTGGATCGCCTTCTGGTGAACTCATTTTCCAACGTCGTCCGTCACACGCCCGGCGACACCGCGGTTCGCGTCACGCTGCGACGTGAGGACTCGACGGCCGTGTTGTGCGTGGAAGACGCCGGTCAGGGACTGCCGGAATATGGAGTGCGCCCGCAGCGCTTTCGTCGTTTCGACCAATCTCGCTCGCGCGAGACCGGCGGTTCCGGTCTCGGCATGAGCATCATGGCCGACATCGCCGAGGGGCTCGGTGGCTCGATGTCGACCTCCAAGAGCACCCTCGGCGGCCTCGCCTTGACGTTCACGTTCGCGCTCGAAACCTGATCGAAACTGCGACAGGGATATCTAGCTCGCCGGGGGAGTACTGGCCGCGCGGACGTAGAGCTGTTGCACTTCGGCGAGGGCGTTTCGGTAGAGCTCGACGTGCTCGCCCAGTCGATCACCCCCGGCCTGGAGCATCGCCGCGATGATGTCGATGACGAGTTGGGCGCCCGACAGGTTGGGAGGCGTCAGCGACAGTTGCAGGGCCGCCAGCTGCAAGAGGACGAAAAAGTGGTTGCCCAGGACCGTCTCGACGGGCGTCGAGCGCAGATAGGCGATCTCTTCGGAGTCGTCGATGGGTTCGTGGTCTTGATCGCTCACCGCACCAACGTAGCGCCGTGCGTGCGCGTCAAGCGAGGTCGCGGGTGTTCGAACGGACCCCGCGATCAGGTCTGCTAACGTAATTGGGCAGTTCAGCAAGTGAGGTTGGCAGAGCCAACGTCCACCTGGCCACCGATGTGCGCCGGGTTTCCAGGAGTTTTGCGCCCCGCTTGCCGTGGTGACGCCATTCAGGCGTCACGAAGAGCAAGGAGAGAGTTATCGCAACAGTGCCTGGAGACCACCGCGTCAATGAACGAATTCGCGTGGAGACCGTACGCCTCATCGATCACGAGGGAAACCAACGTGGCGTGATGGCGACCCGCGAAGCATTGGCGTTGGCCCGAAGCCTCGATCTTGATCTCGTAGAGATCGCGCCCACCGCGCAACCGCCCGTCTGTCGCATCATGGACTACGGGAAGTTCAAGTTCGACGAGGCCCAGAAGGCCAAGGAGTCGCGTCGAAAGACCCTCAACGTCGGAGTCAAGGAGATGAAGTACCGCCCGAAGATCGGACCCGGTGACTTCGACACCAAGACTCGCCTCGTCGAGAAGTTTCTCAACGAAGGTCACAAGGTGAAGGTCACCATTATGTTCCGCGGACGCGAGTCGGCCCACCCCGAACTTGGGAAGAAGATCCTGGATCGAATAGTCGCGAAACTCGACGACGTCGCCAAGGTCGAGTCGGCCGCGAAACTCGATGGTCGCAACATGATCATGGTCCTCGGACCAGAAAAGAAGGCGAAGCCGAAGCCGGCCGAGAGCCCGATTGTCGAAGAGCAGCAAGAAGTCGCGCCGAGTGTTTCGGCCGAAGTATCGGTAGAGGAGGGCTGAGATGCCAAAGATGAAGACTGACAGCGGGGCCAAGAAACGAATCAAGGTGACCGGCAGCGGCAAGCTGCGTCGAGGCAAGGCCTTTCGTGGTCACCTCATGGAGGGGAAGTCATCGGTTCGCGCCCGCCGACTCGGTCGCGAGACCGACCTTTCGCCCGCAATGGAAAAGAAGACCAAGCGCCTGATGGGCATTTAGAGATCGAGCCGGGAAAGAGGAACAGTTATGGCACGTGTCAAGAGGGCGGTCAACGCCAAGAAGCATCACAAGGCGATTCTGGAAGAGGCGAAGGGTTACTACGGTGACCGCAGTCGCACATTTCGATCGGCCAATCAGGCCGTCCAGCACTCGGGCGTCTACGCGTTTCGCGACCGTCGCGCGCGCAAGGGCGACATGCGTCGGCTCTGGATCCAGAGGATCAACGCCGGTACGCGAGCCCACGGTATGAGTTACAGCCGATTCATCGCCGGGCTGAACGCCGCGGGCATTGAGGTCGACCGACGGATCCTGGCGGACTTGGCCGTGAACGACAACGCCAGCTTCGCGGCCATCGTCGCTCAGGCCGGCGCCGCGCTGTCCAAGTAGGTAGCTCTGATCGAGGCGTTGGGTTCGTCACACCAGCGAGTGCGCCGGCTCCGGCGACTCGTCCAAAAGCGTTCACTGCGTTGGAGCGAGGGCGTCTGCGTGCTCGAGGGACCCGACCTCGTTGACGCCGCCTTGGAGAGTGGCGTGGAGTTCGAGGCCGTCTACTTCGACGCGTCGGCGGCACAATCGTCCTCAATGGAACGGCTGACCCAAAGAGCCCAACATCACGGCGTCCGCGTCTTCGCTCTAGCGCCAGGCGTCATTGAAAAGATCGCCGACGCCCAAACGCCGCAGCCAGTACTGGCCGCCGTACGATTCGACGACCGCGGCGTCGATTCGATTCCCAAGACCGGACTCGTCCTCGTGCTCCACGACCTCAAGGATCCGGGGAACGTGGGCACCATCATCCGCTCCGCCGACGCCGCCGGGGTCACCGCCGTTATCGTCACCGGACAGTCGGTCGACCCGTACAACCCCAAGACCCTTCGCGCCAGCGCCGGGTCGATCTTCCATCTCCCGGTCGTGGTCGCGTCACTCGATGACACGCTGGCGCATTTCGGTTCCGACACCCAAGTGCTCGCGACGGTCGTTCGCGGCGGCCGTGACCACCGAGCCGTCGACTTCACGTTGACGAGCGTCATCGTCATCGGCAACGAGTCTGACGGGCTCGATCACGCGACGATCGCGCGCTGCGGCGAGACGATATCGATTCCGATGGACGGACGGAGTGAGTCTCTGAACGCCGGCGTGGCCGCGTCGTTGATCGCGTTCGAGGCGTTGTGGCAGCGCAGAGACGCCGCCGTGACCCCACCACCCCGTAGCCTTTAATCGTCATGTCCTCTTCGCCCCTCGCCAACCTCGTCAATCAGACGGCCGAACTCCTCGCGACCATCGCGCGTCTCGAGAGCATCGAGCAGTTGCGCGAGGCCGAGCCCACGATCACCGGCAAGCGATCGATCCTGTCGGCGTTACAGAAGTCCTTTGGTGCGCTCGCGCCGGAAGAGCGAAAGGACGCCGGGGCGCAGCTGCAAGACGCTCGACGCGTGGTGGAAGCGGCGCTGGCGTCGCGTCGTCTCGAACTGAGTCAACGGGCGCGCGCCCAGGTCCTACTCGACGACGGATTGGACCTCGGTGACGTCGTCGTGAGCGACGTTCGGTGGCCGGCGTCGATCGGACATCCGAGTCTGGTCGCCCTAACCCAGCGCGAACTCGAAGACGTCTTCGTCACCATGGGATTCACGGTGTCCGAAAGCCCCGAAGTCGAGAGCGACTGGTACAACTTCGAAGCGCTCAATATTCCCCCGGCGCACCCGGCGCGTGGTCTATGGGACACCTTTTACGTGGATTTGGGCGAACCGGAAACGGTGGTCCTTCGCACGCACACGTCGCCGACGCAAATTCATCTGATGGAAGAGGCGGTCGCGAACAACTCGTTGCCGATCCATTCGGTGATGCCCGGACGCTGTTTCCGACGCGACACGCCGGACTCTCGACACCTCGCCACGTTCCACCAGATCGAAGGGTTGGTCGTCGATCGCGGTATCTCATACGCCGATCTGGCCGGCGTCATCGAGACGTTCACGCGTGCCTACTTTGGACCGGATATCGAATCGAGACTCCGCCCGGGCTATTTCCCATTCACCGAGCCGTCGGCGGAGTTCGAGGTGACCTGCACCATCTGTCGCGGTGGAGGGTGTCGCACCTGTTCCCAGACCGGTTGGATCGAACTCGGCGGATGCGGCGTCCTCGACCCGGCGGTTCTCGCCGCGGTCGGCATCGACGGCGAGGAGTGGAGCGGATTCGCCTTCGGGTTCGGCATCGACCGTTGCGCCCAGATGCGCCACGAGATCGCCGACATGCGTGCCCTGATCGAGAACGACACGCGGTTCTTAGGACAGTTCTCGTGAAGATCTCACTCTCGTGGTTGCGCGAGTTCGTCGACGTCACCGAGTCGACTGAGGAGCTTCGTTCGATCCTCGACGACCTCGGGTTGGTCGTTGAAGGCATCGACCTCATCGGTGAAGGACTCGAGGACGTCGTCGTGGCGCGGATCGACGAGATACGGGCCATCGACGGAGCGGACCGAGTACGACTCGTCGTGGTTGACGCCGGGCACGGACCGCTAGAAATAGTCTGCGGCGCGATGAACATCGACCTCGGCGACCACGTGCCACTGGCTCCGGTGGGCGCCGTGTTGCCGGGAGGATTCGAGATCGCGCGAAGAGAGATGCGCGGTGTGACGTCAAACGGCATGTTGTGTTCGGCCCGGGAGTTGGGCCTCGGTGACGACCATCGAGGACTGATGCTGCTCGACGACGTCATCGAACCGGTCGTGGGCGTGAGGCTGTTGGAAGCCCTGTCGATCACGCCCGACGTCGTCTTTGACATCACCGTCGAAGGGAATCGTCCGGACGCGTGGTCCGTGGAGGGCGTCGCGCGCGACCTCGCGACGCGACTCGGTCGAGCGCTGGCGTCACCCTCACTCGCTGAACCCAATGGGGAAGAGTCGAGTGCGTCGTTCGCGTCGGCCGGCATCGACGCCCCGGACCTCTGTGGGCGGCTGACCGTGTCGGTCCTTCGTCACGTGCGCGTGGGACCGTCGCCGTCGTGGGTCGTCGAGCGAGTTCAGAGCGCGGGGATGCGAGCCATCTCCAACGTCGTCGACGCCTCGAACTTGGTGATGCTCGAACTCGGCCAACCCACGCACCCCTACGACGCCGCCCACGTCGCGAATCGAACGATTCAGGTCCGACGAGCGCGACCGGGCGAGACACTCGAAACCCTTGACGGCGTCGAACGAGACCTCGCGAAGGCCGGACGGGGATTGGGAGACACGGGGGAGGACTGCGTCATCGTCGATGGCGACGACGTCGTCATCGGGCTCGCCGGCATCATGGGCGGTGCGACGAGTGAGATCAGCGACGCGACGACCGACGTGTTGCTCGAAGCCGCGTACTTCGATCCGATGAGTATCGCGCGCAGTTCCAAACGGCACGGTCTTCGCAGCGAAGCTTCCAACCGATTCGAACGCGGCGTCGATCCGCAGCTGGGTCTTCGCGCGGCCGCACGGTTCGTCCACATCCTTCGCGAGAGCTGTCCGGAGTTGGAATGGCTCCGCGATCCGCTCGACATCGCGGGTTCGACCCCGACACCACCGACCATCGAGCTCTCCGAGCGCGATATTGAGCGCGTGCTCGGCGTCATGATTCCGAACGATGACGTGATCACGATCCTGCGAGGCCTTCGCTTCCAGGCGACCTCCTCCGGTGACCGTTTCTCGGTGACGCCACCGACGGCACGACCGGACGTGCGCAGCGGCTCGGCCGGTATCGCCGACGTCATCGAAGAGATCGCCCGGCTCTACGGCTATCGTCGACTGCCTCGCCACGTGCCGACGTGGCCCGAACCGGGCGGACTGAGCGATCGCCAGAAGTTGCGACGACGTGTGCGTGACGTGGTCGTGGACCTGGGCGCCGCTGAGTGCTGGACCCCGACACTGGGTAGTGACGCTGACTTTGACCTCCTGCATCCCGGCGTGGCGCGAGTGCGCATCACGAACCCGCTCGCGTCCGACGAGGCCGTTCTGCGCGCCACGATGATCACGGCCCTCGTCCGCGCGTGGGTACGGAACCTAGAACGTGGCACGGGCGACGTGGTGCTGGCCGAGATCGGTACTGTCTTCACCCACCCCGATGCGACTCCGACGCCGCGGATGACCAAGGGTGGGGTGAGCGGTTCGGTCACGCTGTCACTGCCCCAAGAGAACGAACGACTCACCGTGCTACTTGGTCGCGAAGACGACGACGCCACGTCGGCGGTCGCGTTCTGGGCGACACTCGCCGAGCGAATCGGACTCGCCGACGTGGTCGTGCGCTCCAGTGAGACGGCCACAACGGGTTTCCACCCGACGCGCTGCGCCCAACTCGTTGACCGAGCGTCCGGCGCCGTCCTCGGATGGGTGGGGGAGGTCGACACGGTGCTCGTCGACGGGGTCAACACCTCGGTTTCTTCGGGTCGTCTCGGGCTCCTCGACGTTGACTTCGATGCGTTGTGCGACAAGGTTCGAGCGACACGGCGAAGTGAATTCGCGAAAGTGCCGAGTCGCTTTCCGAGTGCCGTCATCGACTTGGCCTTCGTCACGCCCACGTCGGTACACGCCCAGGACCTCGCGTTCGAACTGCGCGGCGCCTCGGAGTTCGTCGAAGAGGTCGAGCTCTTCGACGTCTATCAGGGCAGCAACCTTCCCGCCGGTACGCGCAGCCTCGCCTACAGCGTGCGCTTCAGTTCCGACGACAGCACGCTCAGCGAGAAAGATGTGACCCACGCTCGGCGTCAATTGATCGCCCGCGCCGAGTTACTGGGCGCAACACTGCGCTGATCTCGTGGCCGGAACCCGTCGACTAGGTTGCCCTCGTGATTGAGTTCGTCGCGCCGAGTGGCCGGGGTCGACAGTTCAGCGGACAGTTCCGCGTGCGCCTGGGCGACGCCGACGAGAGCGGCATCCTTCGCCTCGATGGCGTCGCGCGAGTCCTCCAAGACGTGGCGACCGATGACTGGGAAGAGTCCGGTCTCGAATCGACGGACACGTGGGTCGTTCGCCGAACTGCGGTTCGGGTGGCCGACGGTGGCCGCTGGCCGCGTTACACCGAATTACTGACCGTGACGACGTGGTGTGGTGGTGTCGGCGCGGCGTGGGCCGAGCGACGCACGAATATCTCGTCGCACGGCGAACTCCTCGTTGAAGCCGTTGCGCTCTGGGTGCCCGTCGACCCATCGGGCCATCCGGTTCGCATCAAACCGGCGTTCTACGAGGTGTACGGAGAAGCCCTCCAGGGACGAAAGGTGTCCGGTCGTGTGCCGGCACCGGAAGTTGACGGCGGCGCGCAGTATCGGACGTGGCCCCTTCGTCGCTCGGATTTCGACATCGTGGGCCACGTGAACAACGCCGCCGTATGGCAGGCCGTCACCGAGGTCGTCACCACTCCGGTCTCGTCGGTCAGCGTCACGCATCACGGTGCTATCGAGAGGGGTCACGACGTCGTCATCGCGTACGTCCCCGATTCACTCTGGCTTCTGGTCGACGATCAGGTCCGCGTCTCGGTTCAGTACGCCGAGTAGCTCCGAGGACGGCTCCACTTTGGTGCGACTCGTCGCGAAGATGCAACCCACGAGGACGAGCGGGAAACCAAGGACGATTCCCGCGGTGAGTGCTTCGTGAAGTCCGACCACGCCGAGCACGACCGCGATCGCGGTGTTGAAATACGTGACGACCACCGAGCGAGACGATCCCACCTCTTTCACGAGTTCGAAGAACACCAGGAACGCCGTCGCGGTGCACACGACCGACAACACCGCCATGCAGCTCCACGTCTCACCCGAGACGTGCGCGGGCCAGTGAGTGAGCGCCCACGGAGTCCAGCAGATCGCGACGAAGGCGGTCGCCCCGGCGACGACGACGACTCCGGGGACGTGGGCCAACTTCGTCGAGAGGATCATCGGCCCGATGCAGTACCCGAGGGCTACGACCATCATGAGCCCGATCCACGTGATCGATCCGCCCCGAAGGTCGAGGCCCACGAGGAAGGCCACCCCGAGCGCACCGATCCCGAGACCGAGGTACCGGCGTCGCGAGATGTGCTCTTCGGTACGTCGGAACCGTTGCGCGAGCACGGCGAAGAGCGGGACGCAGCAGATCAAGAGACTGGTGAGTGAGCTCGAGATGTGCTTTTCCGCGGTCGACATGCAGTACCAGGGGATCCCGAATTCGACGACGCCGAAGATGATGATCCAGCGCACGTTCTTGATGAGCACGGGGATCTGTCTTCGCGCGACGACGATGGGGGCCAAGAGCAGTGAAGCGGGAGCGGTCCGCCAGAGGACCATCACCCCGGGATCGAGTTGACGCACGGCCACGCGAATCAGCAGATACGGGATGCCCCAGATCACCGCCATCGCCAAAAAAAGGGTCCAACCACGCCGCGACATGGCGCTCATTCTAGTGGTCGCGAAATTGACTTGCGTTTTTATGTCTCCATGTGCATAAAATGTCATTATGCGTGTTGGAGTCGTTGGCGCCACTGGGTACGCCGGGTCAGAGATACTTCGACTCTGCGCGTCGCACGCCGACCTTGAGGTCGTGCTCGCCACGGGTGAGACCAACGCCGGGAAACGAATTCGTGACCTCGTGCCCGCCCTCGCCGCGGCCTATCCGTCGATGGTCTTTCGTGACACGAACGCCGTTCTCACCAGCGACGTTGACGTGGTCTTTCTCGCACTGCCGCACGGTCAGAGTCAGAAACTGGTGCCGCACTTACTCGAACGTCGTATCAGCGTCGTCGATCTGGGGGCGGACTTTCGACTGAAGGACGAAAAGGAGTACCACGCGTGGTACGGGGATGCGCACGCGGCCCCGGCGCTGCTCGCGAGTTCGGTCTACGGACTCGTCGAACGACACCGCAAAGAGTTGGTCGGCGCGACGTTGATCGCCGTACCGGGCTGTTATCCGACGGCGAGCATCCTCGCGCTCGCTCCGTTCCTCGACGCGGAGTTGATCGAACGTCGCGGCATCGTCGTCAACGCTCTTAGTGGGACCTCGGGCGCCGGAAGAGCCGCGAGCGACCGCCTGCACTTCTCTCGCCTTTCCGGAAACGCCGAGGCGTACGGTCTGCTGTTGCACCGCCATACCCCGGAGATACAACAAGAACTCGACGCGGAGCTGCTCTTCACGCCCCACCTGGTCGCGACGAGCCGAGGAATGTTGGTTACCGCCTACGGTCGCGTGTGTGACCCGTCGCTCACCACGGAGTCAGCGCTCGACCTCCTTCGCGCGACGTACCGCGATGACCCCTTCGTGGTCGTCGTCGATGAGCCGCCGTCACTGAAGGACCCGGTGGGGAGCAATCTCTGCTTCGTGAGCGCGCGCGTCGACGCGCGCACCGGGTGGTTGGTCGCCATGAGTTCGATCGACAATCTGATCAAGGGTGCGGCCGGTCAGGCGATCCAAGCCTGGAACGTAGCGAACGGGCGTGACGAGACGATGGGGCTCCCGATGACCGGCGTGACACCGTGAACTGCGTCGTCGTGAAGATCGGCGGTCACGCGTTGGATTCTCTCGCCCCGTCGTCACCGGTGTTGATCGACCTCGCTCACGATGTCGCCGATCTGCGTGAGCGGGGCGTGAACGTCGTCGTCGTGCACGGCGGGGGACCGCAGATCGCCGAACTGCTCAGTCGAGTCGGTATAGAAAGTAAGTTCCACGACGGTCTTCGCATTACCGACGTCGAGACGATGCACTACGTGTTGATGGCGCTCTCCGATGTCAACGTCCGTATCGTCGCGGCACTCAACGACGCCGGGCTCGCGAGTGTCGGGTTGTGCGGGGCCGACGCCTCCCTTCTTCGTTCGGAGTCCGTGGGTGAACCGCACGACCGCGTCGGTGATGCGCCGCTCGTCGACCGAACCATTCTCGACGCTCTCTGGTCGGCCGGATTCACGCCGGTGGTGAATCCCGTCGCGACGGATAAGGACGCCGAAGCGCTCAACTGCAACGCCGACGCCGTGGCGGGCGCCCTCGCCGCCGAACTGAGCGCCGACGTGCTCGTGCTCTTAAGCGACATCGATCAACTGCTCGCCAATGTCGAAGATCCGAAATCGGCGATGGCGACGGTCTCCGGCGATGAGATTGAGGCGATGCAACGCTCGGGGGCGGCACGTGATGGGATGACGCCAAAGTTGGCCGCGGCCCGAGACGCCCTGCACGGTGGCGCCGAGAGGATCCTCCTGGCGAACGGCACCCGCGCGCACGCGTTGCGCGAAGCCCTCGCGAGATCAATACCGACGACGGAGGTAGTGCGGTGACCCGCCATTTCTTGACCATTGAGCAGCAGAGCCAGTCGGACCTGGACTTGATCTACGAGCTCGCGACGTCACCCTTCGATGATGAGACGTTGAAGGGTCAGGGCGTCGCCTTGTTGTTCGAACGCCCGAGCCTGCGCACGCGCGCATCGAGTTCCGCGGCCGTGCACGAGCTCGGCGGGTACGCCACGTTCTTCAACGACGAGGAGATCGGCCTCGACAGCCGAGAATGTGCCGAGGACGTCGGTCGCACGTTGGCTGAGATGTACGCGATCGCCGGACTGCGCGTGCGCAATCACGCGATATTCGAGCGCATGCGCGCCGCGACCAATGACCGGATGTCCCTGATCAACTTGCTCAGCGGCGTCGCCCATCCCACTCAAGCCATCGCCGACGTCCTCACGATCGCCGATCAGTTCGCGAAGGGCGACGTCCATGGACTCGACGGGCTCGAAGTCGCCTACGTGGGCGACGCCACGAACGTGACGCGCTCACTCGCGATCGCGCTGTTGCGTCTCGGAGTGAACGTCGTGGTTGGCGCGCCGCCCGGATACCAACTGGCCGTCGGGGGACCCGAAGACCCGACGTCGATCAAGGGTCCGGGCACGCTGCGCCAGACCGAATCTGCGCCCGACGCCGTCAAGGCGGCTGACGTGGTCTACACCGACGCCTGGGTCTCCATGGGCATGGAGCGCGAGACCGAGAAGCGTCGTCGCGACCTCGCTTCATTCCGAGTGGATGAGAATCTACTCAAGCTCGCCAAGAAGCGCACGGTGCTGATGCACTGTTTGCCCGCGCACCGTGGCGATGAGATCACGAACGCGGTGCTCGATAGCGCCCAGTCGCTCGTGTGGCGTCAAGTGTTTCACCGTCGTTCAGCGATGATCGGCGTTTTACGTTGGATCAAAGAGGAGAGTTCATGACCAAAACCCAGCGCCAACACCGTATTGGCGAATTAATCGAGCGAGAGAGGATTTCGACCGCCGCCCAGTTGGTGACGCGGTTGCAATCCGAGGGCATCTCCGCCACCCAGGCGACGGTCACCCGCGACCTCCAAGAGCTCGGCACCATCAAGGTCCGCGACGAGAACGGCGTGCGACGCATCGTCACCGCCACCGCTTCGAACTTCACCCACGCGCCGTTGGATCACCTGCGTCGGATGATGGGCGAATGGGTGGTCTCGGTCGAGAGTTCCGAGAACCTCGTGGTCGTTCGAACTCCGCCGGGATGTGCGCACGTCGTGGCATCGGCCCTGGACCGCAGTGCCCTCGACGGCGTGCTCGGGAGCGTCGCCGGGGACGACACCGTCCTGGTGATTGCCGAGGAGCGGCGCGGAGGAATGTCGCTCGCCACGGAGTTCCGCACCCTCGCGGGACTGGATGATACGCCCGCCGGACCGAAGAAAGATAAATAGTCGTGACGAAGCGTGTGGTGCTGGCCTACAGCGGAGGACTCGACACGTCGGTGGCGATCCGCTGGATGATCGAAGAGTGGGGCGTGGAGGTGGTCGCGGTACTGGTCGACGTGGGCCAGGACGTTGACGGCGCGGAAAGTTTCGAGGACATCCGGAGTCGCGCCCTCGTGGCCGGAGCGATCGACTTCGTCCTCGTTGACGCGCGTCAGGAGATGGCCGAGGAGTTTTGCGCCAAGGCGATCGCCGCCAACGCCCGCTACGAGAACAAGTATCCGCTGGTCTCGGCGTTGTCGCGTCCGGTGATCGTGCGACACCTCGTCGCCCAGGCTCGCCGTTTCAACGCCCAAGCCGTCGCCCACGGTTGCACGGGTAAGGGCAACGATCAAGTGCGTTTCGAGGTCGGTACCCACGCTCTGGCCCCGGACCTCGAGGTGCTCGCTCCGGCGCGCAACTGGGGGATGACGCGAGCCGACTCCGTCGACTTCGCCGAGAAGTGGGAGATCCCGATCAAGGCGACCAAGGAGAAGATCTATTCGATCGACGAGAACCTCTGGGGACGCGCTATCGAGTGCGGCGCCATCGAAGACCCGTGGGCCGCGCCACCCGAGGAGCCCTACACGCTCACTCGCGTCACCGACCGAGAGCCGGTCGAGCTCACGGTCAGCTTCCATGAAGGCGTCCCGGTCGCGCTCGACGGTGTCGCCATGAAGTTGGCCGACCTGATCCAGGACCTGAACGTCCGAGCCGGAGCCACCGGCTTCGGTCGGCTCGACATGGTGGAGAATCGTCGAGTCGGGATCAAGAGTCGCGAGGTCTACGAGTGTCCGGCGGCGCTTGCGCTCATCGCGGCCCACGCCGATCTCGAAGACCTCGTGCTCGAGCGCGACGTGCATCACGAAAAGGGCCGATTGGAGACACGATGGTCCGAACTCGTTTATGACGGCATGTGGTTCTCGCCGCTCAAAGAGGCGCTCGACGCATTCATCGCCGACACTCAACGACACGTGAGCGGAGACGTGCGACTGCGCTTCGAGGCGCCGGGACTCTTGCGTATCGTCGGTCGACGCAGCCCCAAGGCACTGTACGACTACGGACTGGCCACCTACGACGCGGCCGACACGTTCCGACACGCCGACTCCGAGGGTTACGTCCGGATCTACGGACTCGGCGTGAAGACCTGGGCCCAACGCCAGGGTGCCAAGAACGCGACGCCGCCGTCATCATGACGTTGTGGAGTGGTCGGTTCTCCGCCGGAATGGATGACGCGCTCTGGGACCTCTCGGAGAGCTACTCCTTTGACCACGTGCTCTACCCGTACGACATCCTCGGTTCGAAGGCGCACGTGCTGGGCCTGGTGCACGCGGGACTCGTGAGCGCGGACGAAGGTTCGGCGCTCAGCGCCGCCCTCGACGAGGTCCTCGCTGAATTCGCGGAGGAGCGCTTCGTCCGTGCGTCAAGCGACGAGGACATCCATATGGCCATTGAACGCAGGGTGACCGAACTCGCCGGTGACGTGGGCGCGAAGCTCCACACCGCGCGCAGCCGTAACGATCAAGTGGCCACGACCTTTCGCCTTTTCACGATGAACGCAGTCCTTCGCGTCGCGGCGGGCTGCCTGGAACTGGTCGATGTGCTCGTGGCCGTCGGTGAACGCAACGCGGGCGCCTCTCTGCCCGGCTACACCCATCTACAGCGCGCGCAGCCGATTCTGCTCAGCCATCATTTGAACGCGCACGCGTGGGCACTCCTTCGCGACGTCGATCGACTCCTAGGAGCGAAGGACCGCATGAGCGTCTCGCCCCTCGGCGCGGGCGCCCTCGCCGGTACGTCACTGGGGATCGATCCGACGGTCGCGGCGATCGCGCTGGGTTTCCATGACATCTTCGCGAATTCGTTGGACGCCGTTAGCGACCGTGACTTCGTCGCCGAAGCGCTGTTCGACATCGCGCTGCTCGGTGTGCACCTCTCTCGAATGGGTGAGGAACTCGTGTTGTGGACCACGACGGAGTTCAATTTCGCGGTGTTGGGCGACGAGTACACCACCGGCTCGTCGATGCTGCCGCAGAAAAAGAACAGTGACGTGGCCGAACTGGCACGCGCCAAGAGTGGCCGGCTCGTGGGCAACTTGACGGGACTGCTGGTGATGCTCAAGGGTCTTCCCCTTTCATACAATCGCGACCTGCAAGAGGACAAGGAGCCACTCTTCGACTCCTATCGCCAAGTGATGTTGGTCCTCACCGCACTCTCCGGCGCCTACGAATCGATGTCGTTCAATGCCGACGTGGCGGCCAGGAGCGCGGACGATGAGTCCATGGTCGCCATCGACATCGCCGAGGAACTGGTGAGTGAGGGCGTACCATTTCGTGTGGCGCACGAACGGGTTGGACAGCTCGTGGGCGAAGCGGTGCGCAGTGGGCGACCCTTGGCCGACGTCGTGGCCGCCAACCCGGATTTCGAGCGCTTCACGGACCTCTTCGAGCCGGGCGTCTCCTTGGCCCGTCGACGTTCGCCGGGATCGTCGGGCCCTGAGGGCGCTGGCCTGCAACTCCACCGCCTGAAGTCGGTCCGAGAGAGCCTCGGTATTCGCGTGACCCAAGCCGACGACATACCCGATAAGGGCGAACCGATCGAATAGCGGATGACGTCGCTGTCACAGATCGTCGTCACAATGGAAGAAGCGCCCAGTTGGGCTGCTATCTAGTGTGGAGATGAATGGTCGAACGTCTGATAACCCCGTCCAAGATCACGGCGTGGTTGGAGTGTTCGCACTTCCTCTCGTTGAGAAATCGTGCTGACGCTGGCTCGTTGATTGTGGAACCCCGGCCACTCGGGTCACTGGCCGATCTGCTGATCGAGAAAGGTGCGCAACACGAACGCAACTGTTTGCAGGAATTGGAGGATGCCGGGCGAAGCGTCTACCAAGTGCCGGGACGTAATCCCGATGAGACGTTCCTGGAGTGGGTAGTTCGCGTGGCCAATCCGATGGAGAAGGGTTACGACGTCATCTATCAGATGCCACTCGTGCACGAAGGCATCCGCGGTATCGCCGACTTCCTGATTCGAGTCGATGACGTCGAGGGCAGTTGCTCGTACGAACCGGTTGACGCGAAGCTGACCCGAGTCGAGGGCAAACCCGGTCACGTACTCCAACTGTGCTTCTACGCCGACGCCCTCGAGGTACTGACCGGAAGCGTCCCGCGCGAGATGCATCTGTGGTTGGGCTCGGGGGTGAGCGAGTCGCTGCGAGTCGAAGAGTTCCGACCGTACTGGCGTCGCCTTCGACGACAATTGGCGACCTTGCTCGATGAGGACGAGATCGCCGAGACGCGCCCCGAGCCGTGCACGCACTGTGACTACTGCGAATTCAATCAAATCTGTGATTCGCAGTGGCGGCGCGAAGACTCACTGGTCTACGTGGCCAACATCCGCACACCCGAACGCCACGCCCTCGAGGGCGACGGCGTGCGCACAGTGGTCGAACTTTCATCTCGCTCGGCATCGGTACCGGAATTGCACGACGAGAATCTCGAGCGACTGCGACGACAGGCGACGTTGCAAATCTCTTCGCGCGAGCATCCGGAGTCGCCACCGGTCTATGAACTCGTCGTGCCGTCGGAGGATCCCGTCTTCGGACACGGTTTCGAACTGTTGCCCGAACCCGATGACGGCGATGTCTTCTTCGACTTCGAAGGTCATCCGTTCTGGAGCGCCCAGTACGACCTCTTCTTCCTCAGCGGACTCCGGTACCGCGATGGCGGCGGTGAATGGTGTTACGACGGGCGCTGGGCGCACGACTTGGACGCTCAGGCGCAGATGGTGAAGGAGCTGGTGGAGTTCTTCGCGACGCGACGAGCCACGTTCCCAAACATGCACGTCTATCACTACAACCACACCGAGCGCTCGTCGCTGGAGCGTTTGACGAGGGGGACCGAGACCGAAAGTCTCTTCGGCTCGCTCGCCGCGACCGGCCTCTTCGTCGACCTGTACGTGGTCGCGAAGAATGCACTGCAGGTCGGGACCGAGTCCTACGGCCTGAAGTCCCTCGAACACCTGACTGGATTCGTGCGCCACGGCGGCATCGAACAGGGCGCGGGAGCGGTCGTCGTCTACGACCGTTACATGGCCACCAAGGACCCGAGGCTGCTCGAGGAGATCGCGCGCTACAACGAAGATGACGTCGCCGCGACCATGGCACTTCGAGATTGGATCGTCGATCGCCGTCCCGACGACCTTGCGTGGCGCGACGCGGTCCTCGAGCAGTTCGACACCACTCTCGACACCGATGAACTGGTGGAGCGTCTCAGAGAGTTCGGGGACAACAGTCCGGAACACTTGTTGGGCGATTTGTTGAACTACTGGCGACGTGAACGTCTCGCGAACACCGAACCAAAATTCGCCGAAGCGGCATCGGACTACGCCATGCTCTACGGCAATCCTGACTTCATCGCCAATCTTTCGTTCCTGGGATTCGAAGACGCCATCAGCCAAGGCGCGCCGGTGAAGAACGCTCTCTTCACGTGGCCCGAACAACCAGTGAGCGAGGTCTTCAAGGAAAAGCGCGGCGTCCTGTTCACTGGCGTCGGCGTAGAGCGGGGCTACGGTTACCTGCCGTCAATCGATCTCGAAAGTCGCCAGTTGACGATGCGTTGGCACGAGCGCCACGAGGAGGCCGGTGGCCTTCCGGCGGTCGTCACGTACGACGACTACGTCGGCCCGGGGGAGAAACCCGGCGTGCTCTTCCATCTCGCGGAGCAAATCGTGAAGCCGGATCCCAGTGATGCACCGAGTCGCGTCTCGATGGCGCTGCTCGCCCGAGACCGTCCACGGTTCATCCACGGTTTCGGGCCGGACGGCGGGCTGTTTAGTGACGACCTCGCGAGTACGTTGCGATGGGTCGGCGAACTCGACGAAAGCTACGTCGCGGTGCAGGGTCCGCCGGGTTCGGGCAAGACCTACAGCGGATCCCACATCATCTACGAGTTGATCAAAGCAGGTAAACGCGTGGGCATCACCGCGATGAGTCACGCCGCCATCGACAATCTCTTCGTCGCCACGTACGAGGTCTTCGCCGAAAAGGGCGAGCTGAATGAGTTGCGCGCCCTCCGTCGTGCGAAGAAGCCAAAGGTCGGCGCGCTCGAAGGCGTGCGCTACGCCCCGTCGGGCAATGACGCCGAAAGCACGACGTACAACTTGGTCGCCGGAACGACGTGGCTGTGGGCCCGACCACAGATGCGGCCCTTCCCGGTCGACGTTCTCGTCGTCGACGAAGCCGGACAGCTCGCCCTCGCTGACGCTGTCGCTTCGGCGAACGCCGCGAAGAATCTGATCCTGCTCGGCGACCCGCTGCAACTGAGTCAGGTGGCCCAAGCCGAACACCCGGATGGGTCCGGCGCGAGCGTGCTGGAGCATATTTTGGATGCGCACGCGACGTTGCCCGAAGACCAGGGTGTCTTCATCTCCGAGACGCGTCGCATGCATCCCGACGTCTGTCGATTCATCTCGAATCAGATCTACGAGGGTCGACTGTCGAGTCACGAGTCGTGCGCGCAACAGAACACTCAGTTCGGCACCGGGCTTCGGTGGCTGGAGGCCCATCACGAGAAGCGCTCGACCGAATCACCGGAAGAGGCCGACATCGTGGTGGCCCAGGTGACCGCGATGCTCGCTACGCCATGGATCAACCAACACGGTGAGAGCTCACCGCTGCGTCCCCAGGACTTCATGGTCGTTGCGCCCTACAACGACCAGGTGCGGTTGTTACGACACGCCCTGGACCGCACGCCGAGCCTGCGTGACGTCCAGGTCGGGACGGTGGACAAGTTCCAGGGACGCGAGGCCCCCGTCGTGTTTTTCACCATGACCACGTCCTCGGGGGAGGACATGCCGAGAGGGCCGGAATTCCTCTTCTCGAGGAATCGACTCAACGTCGCGGTCTCGCGCGCCCGTTGCCTCGCGTACTTGGTATGTACCGAACAGCTCTTGAACTCGCGGGCGAGGACCATCGATGAGATGCGCCTGATCGGAACGTTGAGCGCCTTCGTGGAGTACGCGAGCGCCTCGTGATTTCGACCTTCGACATTGTGTAGGCAGTGAGGATGGTCGCTTCGGGGCGCGAATGACGTCACCGATGTCGCCGATTCTGCTACTCTGGTTATCCCACCGCAGAGACCGCGGCCGGGTGTGATTTGCACCTCGGCAGACGGCGCTGATAAAGTGGGCATCCCCGTGGCTGGGCTTCATCGGCTGCGGAATCAACGGAGAAATCCCGAGATGGTGTACGCCGCACCGCTGACTTCGGTCACGTGTGTCGTCGCTCCTTGAAAACGGAAGAACGAGAGCCAAAAGCCAGTACGGGCGACGATGGACTGATCTAACAGGACGCGTCGTTCGTCAAAAGAAGTATTGCAGTAGGCAACGAGACCACCCCGTGGAAACTCGTTGTCGTCAGGTGAGTATTAGAGTCACTCATCTGGCTCTCTGATTCGTAGAGGACTTCGGTCCTTGAAAAATCTTGATGGAGAGTTTGATTCTGGCTCAGAATGAACGCTGGCGGCGTGCTTAACACATGCAAGTCGAACGGAATACAAGGAGCTTGCTCCGAAATATTTAGTGGCGAACGGGTGAGTATCACGTGAGCAACCTGCCCCGAAGACTGGGATAACACCGGGAAACCGGTGCTAATACCGGATACCTTCCAATGACCGCATGGTCGATGGAAGAAATGTTTTTCGCTTCGGGAGGGGCTCGCGGTCCATCAGCTTGTTGGCGGGGTAATGGCCCACCAAGGCTTCGACGGATAGCTGGTCTGAGAGGACGATCAGCCACACTGGAACTGAGACACGGTCCAGACTCCTACGGGAGGCAGCAGTGGGGAATCTTGCGCAATGGACGAAAGTCTGACGCAGCAACGCCGCGTGAGGGACGAAGGCTTTCTGAGTTGTAAACCTCTTTCGACAGGAACGATTGTGACGGTACCTGTAGAAGAAGCACCGGCCAACTATGTGCCAGCAGCCGCGGTGATACATAGGGTGCGAGCGTTATTCGGATTTATTGGGCGTAAAGAGCTCGTAGGCGGTTCGACAAGTCGGGTGTTAAACCCCCAGGCTCAACCTGGGGCCGCCACCCGAAACTGTCGTGACTAGAGTTTGGTAGGGGATCACGGAATTCCTGGTGTAGCGGTGGAATGCGCAGATATCAGGAGGAACACCAGTAGCGAAGGCGGTGATCTGGGCCAATACTGACGCTGAGGAGCGAAAGCGTGGGGAGCGAACAGGATTAGATACCCTGGTAGTCCACGCCGTAAACGTTGGGCGCTAGGTGTGGGGTCCTTCCACGGATTCCGTGCCGCAGCTAA
>CALGFJ010000030.1 GCA_937881055.1 uncultured Acidimicrobiaceae bacterium
GTCGTCTCCGTCTCATCACTGGCGTGCAGCATCTCGATCGACGATTGGCGGGCTTCACGCATTCGCGCAATCTGCTCTGTTCCCGGCCCTCCGTTCGAAGGGGCTTCGGCTTCAGGGTGCTGTCCGAGGGCCGTACTCAGCGTTGCGTGGATTGAGGATCGCAGTGCACTGAGGTCGTAGCCACCTTCGAGAAAGAAGACGACGCGTCCGGAATGCGGCACACAATTCATCACGTATTTCGTCATTGAGGCGAAGTCACCACTCGTAAGACACAGATCAGCCATCGGATCTTCTCGGTGAGCGTCGAAGCCCGCCGAGACCAACACCCAGGTGGGATTGAAGGCGTCAATGACCGGCCCGGCAACTTCGTCGATCGCCCGGCCGAACACGTCGCCGGTGGCGCCGGGAGGCAACGGCATATTGACGGTTCGATCCGTCGCGTGGCGACCGCCGACTTCGCCTACGGAGCCGCTACCGGGAAAGAGGGGCCACTGATGCGTGGAAACGTAGAGGACGTTGGGTTCGTCCCAAAAGATCTGCTGGGTCCCGTTGCCGTGATGTACATCCCAGTCGACGATGAGCACTCGTTCGCCGTGACTCAGCAGTTCAGCCGCGGCAATCGCCACGTTGTTCAAGAGACAAAAACCCATGGCGCGATCAGGGAGCGCGTGATGTCCGGGCGGCCGGGCCGCAATGAAGCCGACACCGTCGTCCAGACGCCGCAACTCTTCAATGACCTTGAGTCCGGCCCCCGCGGCGTACTGGGCGATCGTCCAGGAGTCCATTGTGGCGTAGGTGTCCTGATCGATATTGCCGCCGCCCGAATAGCAGAATGCGCCCAACTCGTCGAGATAGTTGCCGTTGTGGACCCGAACGAGCTCCGCGCGAGAGGCGGCGTAACTCGTCGCGACAACGAGGTCACTTCCGAGGTGGAGGTCGTCCACGGCGGCCATCGCGGCCGCCAATCGTTCCGGTCGTTCCGGATGCCCCTCTTCCTCGTGGCCCGCGTCACTGTAGGGCCCGTTGATGACGAGCACGATGGGCTACTTCGTTTCGCCCGCGTGCTCATCGCGCGCGGTGCTGGGTTCATTGGTTGGCTCAATTGAGAATCGCACGTTGATCAGTCCGTCAGAGACTGACGACGTGACCGGGAACTTCGATTGTCGAAAGACGGACATCATGTTTCGGTTCTCGAACATGGTTTCGGCGGTGAACGTCGTGATGCCCCGTTCGCGCGCGGCGTCGGCCAGCGCCTCGAGCAACCGACGTCCGATTCCCACGTGTTGGTAGTCGTCGCGGACCACGAAGGCGACTTCGGCGATCGTCGTTGAAGGTTCTCGGTCGTAGCGACCAACCGCCACGAGATCGTCACCGTCTTCGACGACGAAGGCCAAGCGGTCGAGGTAGTCAACCTCGGTGAGGTGCGCGACCTCGTGTTGTGAGAGTTCAGGATGAATCGAGAAGTATCGACGATAGATGGAGTCGAATGACAGTTTGTTATGAAACGCAACCAATTTGGCCGAGTCGTCACTTCGTATGGGACGCAGGTGCAGGGTGGCGCCGCCGCGCACCTTGAAGTCAGTTTCCAATTCGACGGGGTAGTGACCGGCAACGCGTGTCGCGGGCTTCGGTAAATCGCTTTCTGACGTACGTCGTGTCGAATCGCGGACGTCGTTCATGACGCTGCCCGGTCGTCGAGAGATTTCAAGTCGTCGGTCGCGCACGACGTGCTCATGGGGCATCCACACATTGTGCTCCAGCACGCCAGTCGTCGAACGCCGGCTCGAGGTCCCCCGGGTAGTCGACGCTGGTTCGTGCGAAGTATCGACATGTCTCTATGGTTGCTTCTCGACGTCGCCAACCGTTAGGGACGAAGGTCATTTACTGGACTTATCCCCGATTTCAGGCAGTCGAAACACGGCGAATCGGGTGCCGTCGTCCGGTGTGGTGCGCGGGCCGGAGGTCGAAATGACTGGACCGCGCCGTCGGCACCAGGACCTTCTTCTCTGTTCACACGGGCAACAAAACCCTAGATTTGCCGCGTGGATGGCGTGGTAGCGACGGAGCGATCACCGGCTCGCGGTTCGTCTCGCCACCGCTGGGCCACCTTGTCGGTGCTCTGCGTGACGCTCTTGCTGATCAGTCTCGATAACACCGTGTTAAACGTCGCACTGCCATCAATCGCGCGGACCCTCAACGCGAGCTCGAGCGAACTTCAATGGATGGTCGACGCGTACGCCGTGGTCTTTGCGGGTCTGCTCCTCTCACTCGGGGCACTCGGTGACCGAGCCGGGCGCAAATGGGTGTTCATGGCCGGGTTGGTCGTCTTCGGGGGCGGATCGGTGTTCGCCGCTTTCTCGTGGAGTCCGTTGGTCTTGACCGTGTCTCGCGCGATAATGGGCGTGGGCGCCGCCGCCTTGATGCCGTGTACGCTCTCAATTCTCACGAACGTCTTCACCTCCGAAAGAGACCGCGTTCGCGCCATCGGGATATGGTCCGGTACGACGGGCATCGGAGTCGCGCTCGGTCCAATTCTTGGTGGGTTTCTCCTCGCCCACTTCTGGTGGGGGTCGGTGTTCTTGATCAATGTTCCTATCGCCGTGGTGGGGTTGATCGCGTCAATCTGGCTCGTCCCCAATTCGAAGAATCCGTCCTCGTTGCGCCCCGACGCCGTCGGCTCCGTGCTCTCGATGCTCGGACTCGCGATGCTGCTCTGGGGCATCATCGAGGCACCGAGCCGCGGATGGAGCTCTCCCTTCATCGTCGCCTCGTTGATCGCGGCGTTTGTGTTCTTAGCGGTCTTCGTCATCTGGGAGCGAAGGATCGACCACCCGATGCTGCCGTTACAGTTTTTCAGCAACCGTCGCTACAGCGTCGCCATCAGCGCCCTCGCGCTCGTGATCTTCTCGCTCATTGGGATGTTCTTCTTGATGACGCAGTATCTCCAGTTCGACCTGGGGTACAGCCCACTCGAGGCCGGAGTGCGTGTGGCGCCGGTGGCCCTGACACTTCTGGTCATCGCGCCGATGTCGGTGCTCGTCGCGCGAAGGATCGGTACCAAGTACGTGGTGGGCACGGGACTCCTACTCATTGCGCTGTCCCTTGGTCTGTTGTCGCGAACCAGCGTCACCGGCACGTATCGAGACTGTGTCGTGGCGTTTCTTCTCGTGGGCGTAGGCGTCGCGCTCGCGCTCGCACCGTGTACGGAGTCGGTGATGGGGTCGCTTCCCAAGCGCCAAGCGGGCGTCGGTTCCGCTACGAGTGACACCGCCATGCAATTTGGCGGCGCCCTCGGGGTCGGAGTCCTTGGAACGGTGCTCAATCTGCGCTACCAGAACCTCATGGCCCACGCCGTGGCCCACGCTCGAGTGCCGACGGCGGTGGCACAGCTCATCAAGGGTTCGCTCGGCGCCGCGCTGGCGGTGGCCCATCGAGCGCCGCGGCCCTTGGGCGAGGAACTCGCGTCGCTCGCTCGACGGGCTTTCGTGTCCGGTATGGACGAGGCGCTCGTGATCGCCGCCGTCGTGGTCTTCGCGGCGGCCCTGGTCGTCATGGCACTGCTGCCGAACCGAGGGACGGAAGCGTCCGAGTGATTCGTCGCGAGTCTCGGAAAGGTCAATCGGCCTTACGACGAGTCACTCGCCCTTCAGGTCGCGAAGGTTGAAGAGTTCGATGCCGAGGCCCGCGGCGATCAGGGCGATGGCGGCCATGACTGCGTTGGTGGTCCAGTCAACCGGCGTGGCCGGGGCCGCGGACATCTGATGGAATGCCGAGAGGTCCAAGATCCAGTGGTTGACGCCCACGGCACCGCCCACGATTTCGATGAGGAAGAACCACGCCAAGAGACCATAGGTAACGACGCTTACAAACCGGGGCACTATCGCCAGCGTGAGCACGCCGATTCCGAACACGACGAGCGCGGGAACGCAGACATTGACGCCCGCGCCGAGCATCGAGGTGAGATGCACGTGCGCGTGATCGCTCACGGCGCCGAGCCACGTGGCGACCCCCGCGAGCAATCCGCCGACGACAATCACCACGACGCCGAGCGCAATCCGTTCGCCGATCCACGTCGATCTCGAGAACGGTCGTACGAGCAGGTTGTCGAGTTGTCCGCTCGACTCCTCTTTGCGAGCGGCACTGACTTGGCCCACGGCGACGAAGGCGAGGGCGACCGACATGATCAAGAGCGCGACACCCAAATACGCCTCGGCCCCCGAGACGCCGAGGCGCGCGAAAACTGATCGCAGACTCGCAGAACTCGTGATGATCTTGCCCCCGGATTTCGCGATGCTGCCGAGCAAGAGCCCGTAGGCGACGATCGAGAGCGCCCACGCGATCAGTGTCGAGCGCGACGAGTACAGGGTGAGGCCGAGGGGGCTCGTCGGAAGTCGTCGGATCGACGAGAGGCTTGATCGGTCCGCGAGCGTACCCGCGCCGAGGTCCCGGCGTCCCGCGAGAGAGACCGTCGCACCGGCCAGGATGATGACGAGACACGTGATGGGTACCAGAGCGAAGGGTCGTGGACGGGTGAGCGGTTGAAGTTCTTCGATCCATCCGAGGGGCGTCACCCAACGTAGCCACGACAGGTCGGAACCGGAATCGGCGACCATTCGAAGCGCGTAGCTCGCACCGAGGATGGCCGACGCGAAACCGGCGGCCTGTCGACGAGACGTCGCGAGTTGGCCGCAAAGCGCCCCCACCGCCAGAAACATGATGGCGCCGCTCACGACGGCCAAGGTGAAATACAACGCCGCGCCCGTGCCGATGCCCACTTTCGAAGAGCGCCCGACCGCCGCGGTGATGAGCGCCGAGGAGACGAAAAGCGCGAGGGCACCCGCACCAAGACCGAGTAGCGCTTGTTGGGCGGCGCTGCGGCGCGTCACTGGGCCGACCAGAAGGAGTTCCCAGCGCCCGGCGTCCTCCTCGCCGCGCGTCAGTTTGGTGCCCGTGAGGATGCCCCACACGGCGCCGATGATCGCGAGCACCGTGAGGCACTTCCACGCCGTGAAGCCCGGTACGGTCCCAATGTTGTTCGCGGGACCGACGAGGGCACTGATCCCGGTGTTGTGGGCGAATTCCACGACCAAGAGGTGTCGGGCCGCGGGGGTCTTGTAGCTCGTCGCGAACGCGAACGCCTGCGTCGCCACGTACAGTCCGAAGACGACGCCCCATCCCACGCCCGCTCGCCCCGATTTCCGCGCGGTGATGCGAGCGATGACGGTGCTCGACGGTCGCTCGTTACCAGCCCCTCGACGAGCGGACACGTTACTGTGCAGGGCTCGCACTCGCCACCTCAGACGTTGGTGAACCGTAGTGCGACAAGAACAGTTCCTCGAGCGATGGCTCTCGACTGAGAAGTTCGACGACGCCGGAACTCGCGAACACACTGAGCAGGGGTTCGATGGAGCCGCGAACTTGGCAGCGCACCCTCGTTCCTTGAACGTCGACCATCGAAACCCCCGCTACGTTGGTGACGTCTGGGACGCTTCCTTCGAAGGTCGCTTCCACCGTGAGGGCCGACAGATGGCGCATCTCGGCCATCGTGCCCATCTCGACGAGCTCGCCCAATCGCAGGATGCCGATGCGGTCACAGAGCGCTTCGACTTCGCTCAAGATGTGCGACGACAACAACACACTTTGCCCGCGTTCTTTCGCTTCGTGAACGCAGAGTCGAAAGGCCTGTTCCATCAGTGGGTCGAGGCCACTCGTCGGCTCATCCAGGATGAGCACGTCGGCACGCGTCATGAGTGCGGCGACGAGAATAAGTTTCTGTCGGTTGCCCTTCGAGAGCGCGCGCACCCTTTTGGTCACGTCCAGACCGAAGCGGTCGATCAGTTCGACTTGGTATGCCTCATCGACGTGACCGTGCACTTTTCCTAAGAGACGGAGCGTCTCGGCGCCACTCAAGGTAGGCCAGAGGCTGGCTTCGCCGGGCACGTACGCGAGTCGGCGGTGGGCTTGAACGGTCTGACGTCGAGAGTCCAAACCAAAGATCTCGGCGCGCCCCGCCGTTGGGATGATCAGACCGAGGAGGAGGCGGATCAACGTTGTCTTGCCCGCGCCGTTGGGACCGAGGCAGCCGACAACCTCTCCCTCATTGACCTGCAGGTTCAGGCCGATCAATGCGCGAGTAGAACCGAAGTCCTTTCGAAGATCGAATGTTTCAATCGCCGGTGTCGTCATACGATCTTCTCCTTGAGCTCCATCGTTGCAACCATCATTGTGGCGAATCTCCTTCGAACATCCTTAGCGTCTCATCGAGGGCTCCGAGCGCGGGACCGTTACCCATCTCGACACTGGGAGTGGCGTTCATGTTCGGTGCTTACAACGTCGTCGTGAGCGTCATGGCGCGTATTTCGGGTTGCGTAACGACTCGCCAACGGCACATTCCGGATAGTTCAGAGTTGCCACAATGCTGTTGGTGCGTCCAGGGACGTGAAACACACCATCATCGTCACTTTGGCCGATGACCAAGCGTGCGGTTCAATTCCCATTAGGGTCGTTAGTCCTGTCTTTGAATTCGAGACTCCCACTCAGCGATCATTCATCGGGGTGCGCCGCATTGCGTGACGTCGGTGAACGACGTGAAACTGTTCTCCTTATTGGAGTTTCGGATCTTCGTCGTGAGTCGCGAGGCGATGATCGGACGATCAGAGGATCACTCCTCGGGCCGACGAGACATGACGCACGCTGAGTGAATACGAACGCGCCAGCACTATCGTTTTGTTTGTAGCCAGCGTAAGAGCTTCAGCGAGTATTGCGGAGGAGAGACGTGAGTTCCGAACTGCAGACAAGAGTGGAATCGAGTGACGTCACGGTGAAGAGTCGCCGAATCGTTGTGGGGATTGACGGTTCACCCGCATCGTTCTCCGCGCTCGAGTGGGCGGTGAGCCAAGCGGAGCTCACGAACGCGTCACTTGAAATCGTGGCGGCGTGGGAGTGGCCGAGAAGCTTCGGTTGGTCTTTGATCCCCGAGGGCTACGACCCGGAGACGGATTTACAAAAGATGATCGACCCAATTCTTGCAACCCTTCGAGCAACTCATCCCCAACTCTTCGTCGACGCCAAAATTGTGGAGGGTCATCCGGCTCCCGTGCTCATCAATGAGTCGAAGGGGGCCACGCTACTCGTCGTCGGCAGTCGTGGTCACGGCGAATTCATCGGCATGTTGGTCGGTTCGACGAGCGAACACTGTGTTGCCAACGCGGCGTGCCCCGTGGTCGTGTTTCGAGCGAACGCGTAACAATTGGCGGCCACACCTGACGTCATTGAGTTTCTGCGGAAGTATCCTCCCTTCGCCGGACTCGCATCGGAGGCACTCGAATTGCTCGGCGGCGCGGTGGAGATCGAATTCCACGCCGCGGGTCAGATCATCTTCTCGAAGGGTGTGGGGCCCATAGAAGTACTGCGCGTGATCCGATCGGGAGCCGTCGAAGTCGTCAACGATGGTCAGGTCCTCGACCTGATGGAGGTCGGTGAGATGTTTGGCCACGCGTCGATGCTGTCGGGCCTCCCAACCGGGTTTGAGGCGCGCGCCGCCGAAGACACGCTCACGTACCGAATTCCGGCCGACGTCGCATCCCAAGTACTCGCGGGACCGGAGACCTTGCGCTACCTCACGCGACTGATCCTCGAAGATCGACACCACATTCGATCGGGACCATCACGCGAATCAATCCAGGATCAACTTCGCCAACCGGTACGCAACGTCATCCGAAGTGCCCCCGTTGTCTGTTCGCCCGATACCTCCATTCGTGAGGCGGCGGATCAGATGACGAAGGTCGGCGCGAGCGCTCTGATCGTCGATCTCGGGAGTTCAGTCGGTATCGTGACCGACGGCGACCTTCGCTCGAGGGCGATCGCCGGTGGGTTGTCGGGCGACGCACCGGTGTCGGCCGTGATGACCTCTCCGGCTTTCACCGTGAGCGACGATCGAGCGGGAAGTGAAGTTCTGTTGGACATGCTCGACCGTGGCATCACTCACTTTCCGGTCACTTCCGCATCGGGTCGCATCGTCGGGATTGTCGAAGACCACGACCTCATCGCGATTGAGAGCACCACGTCGTTTCAGCTTCGTCATGCCATATCACGCGCGAAGACGGTTGACGAGCTTCTCGCGGCGGCGTCGAGACTACGACCCACGGTGGTCAGTCTTCACCGCGGCGGGATGTCCGCACTCGACGTGATGTCAGTCTTCTCAATCGTTGCGGACGCGTTGACGCGACGAGCGCTCGATTTCGCGGTGGCTCACGTGGGCGAGCCGCCGGCCCGATTCACTTGGCTCGCGCTGGGCAGCCAGGCCCGACGTGAAGCGGTGCCGAGTTCCGATCTCGACAGTGCAATCGCCTGGTTCGACACACCCGACGACGACGAGCCGTCGATGCACGCGTATTTCAACGAGGTAGCGACTATCGCGACGGACACTCTCTTGCGCTGCGGATTCCGGCCGGATGAACACCGGGTGAACGCGTCGGACCCTCTCTTCGTCAGATCACTTTCGTCATGGCAGCGCGCAGCCCATTCGTTCCTCGATGATCCGACGCAAAAGAAGGCTCTCGTATTGGTGTCAGTTCTCGTCGACAGCCGTCCGGTGTGGGGAGTGGAATCCGAGCCCCTCATCGCCGAGACGTTTCGGGTCGCGAGGGCGTATCCGCAGTTACTGCGCCTCCTGGCACAGTTCGCCCTCTCGCACAAGCCGCCGGTCGGCTTCATTCGGGGTCTCGCGATCGATGTCTCGGGCGAGGGTCGCAGCCGGCTGGATCTGAAGACCGGTGCCGTGGTGCCCATCACCGACCTCGCCCGTTGGGCGGGGATGGCCGCCGGGGTGGCGAGCGCTTCGACACTCGCGCGCCTGAGTGCGGCGAGCGACGTCGGCACGCTCTCCGTGTCCGACGCCCTCACGTTGCGCGACGCGTTCGAGCTCACCTGTCAACTACGGCTCGACCACCAAGTCGCCCAAATCGAGCGCGGACTCGAACCGGGTGACGTGATCGCTCTCAAAGAATTAAGCCCGCTGAATCGGAGTTACCTGAAAGAGGCCTTCCGCGCCGTCGTCTCGGTACAGCGGCGCGTCGCGAACGACATGTCGTGGAATCTCTGACGTGAAACGCCCGTTCTCCTTCCGATCGCCGGCGTCGGCGGCGGCCGAGTTGTACGCCCGGGCTCGAACGGATAAGGGCGAGACGCCGTGGCGTGACGCGCACTATTGCGTCGTGGATCTTGAGTTGAGCGGTCTCGATCCACTCACCGACGAGATCATCTCTTTCGCCGCGGTGCCGATCGATTTGGGCCGGATTATCACTGGCGACGCACTGTACGGACTCTGTCGACCAACGCGACCGGTGCCGGAACAGTCGATACTCATCCACGAGCTTCGCACGGTCGATCTCGATGAAGCACCACCGCTCGACGAAGCGATACAACCACTGCTGAGCGCGATGGCTGGACGAGTACTCGTCGCGCACGTGGCCTGGGTCGAGCGATCATTTCTGGCTCGCGCCTTCGCGCGTCAGGGGGTTCGCCTCCGCGAACCCATCCTCGATACGTACGACCTCGGCCGACTCCTCGCACTGGCCCGCCACGAATCAGCCGCTCCATCGGCGCTTGGCGAACTCGCCCAGAGCCTGGCGCTCCCCGTTCATCGGCCGCATCACGCACTGGGAGACGCGCTCACGACGGCGCAGCTGTTTCTGGCGCTCGCCACGCACCTGGACGAACTGGGTCCCGAAACGGTGCAGTCGCTCGCTCGCGCCAAGCAACGCTCGAGGACGCACGTCCATTGACGTGCCTTCGGCGTCGACGCGACTCGCTCGTCATCGCGTGTGTGATCGGTCGAACCCACTCGACGCAGTCGTAATCCGTCGGATCCTTCACGCAACATTCGAATTGAGC
>CALGFJ010000031.1 GCA_937881055.1 uncultured Acidimicrobiaceae bacterium
CCCGGACTCAAGCAGCGCGAGCGCCGCTACATCATTCCCTTCGTCTCGGCGTCACTGGTTTTCTTCATCTCGGGCATGGCGGTCGCGTACTTCAGTTTCGGACACGCCATTCAATTCCTCGAATCCATTGGTGGCAAGTCGCTCTTGACCGAGTACAACCCCAATCAGTATCTGACGCTGTTCTTGCTGATGATGTTCATCTTCGGCGTGACCTTCGAATTTCCGGTCATACTCGTCGCCATGGAAATGGCCAACATCGTTACGCCCAAACAACTGCTGCACTTCTGGCGCTACGCCCTGATCGCGATCACGATCGCCTCGGCGGTCTTCACGCCGAGCGGCGACCCGCTCTCGATGCTGGCGCTGGCGCTGCCGCTCACGATCTTCTACTTCATCGCTATCGGCGTCGGCAAGTTGTTGAAGAAGTGACCGACGGCGACTACCGCGGTCGGTTCGTCAACGGCCTCGCCTTCGGACTGGACCGTTTCCAAGTGGAGGCCATCGACGCGGTCGACGAGCACGTGAACGTGTTGGTGAGTGCGCCGACCGGCTCCGGCAAGACGCTCATCGCCAATTACGCCATTGGCCGAATCTTCGAACGAGGGGAGCGGGCGTTCTACACGACGCCCCTGAAGGCCCTCTCGAATCAGAAGTACGGCGAGCTGTGCGCCCTCTATGGCGAGCGCCGCGTGGGCCTACTCACGGGTGACGTATCGATCAACGCCAGCGCCGAGGTCGTGGTCATGACGACCGAGGTCCTGCGCAACATGCTGCTCACCGATTCGCACCAGCTTCGGACGTTGGGACTCGTCATTCTGGACGAAGTTCACTATCTCCAAGATCCCTTTCGCGGTGGGGTGTGGGAAGAGGTCATCATCCTCACGCCCGCCGCCGTGCGCTTCGTCGCCCTCTCGGCCACGATTGGCAACGCGAACTTCATAGGGGAGTGGTTCGCCGAGGTTCGTGGTCCCACCGCGATCATCGTGGAAAACGAACGCCCGATTCAGTTGCATAACCATTTGGCGGTCGCCCGCCGGGGCCAACCGCACGTCGATATCGTCGACCTGCTCGATGGGCAACGTCTCTCGGACGAGGCACGCCGCATCGACAATCTGATGAAGGCCACAAGAAAGTTCCGGCCCGGACCGAAGTGGAAGGGCCCGAAGACCAGTGCCCCACCGCCACCGTTTCGCGCCCCGCGTCGCAGCGACCTCCTCCAAGCCCTCGAACGTGACGACCTCCTACCGGTCATCGTGTTCATCTTCTCGCGCGCGGCGTGCGACGACGCCGCCCACCAGTGTCGACGTGACGGTCTCATGTTCACGACGCCCGACAAACGACGCGACATTGAGGCGATCGCCCAGTCGCGGCTGGTCGACTTCTCGGACGAGGATCTGAAGGCGCTGGAGTACGCCGACTTCATCGACTGCCTTCGCCGGGGCCTGGCGATGCACCACGCCGGCATGGTGCCGGCGTTTCGTGAGATCGTCGAAACCTGCTTCGAGTTGAATCTGCTCGCCGTCGTCTTCGCGACCGAGACCCTGGCCCTGGGCGTCAACATGCCGGCGCGATCCGTGGCGCTGGAGAAGTTCTCCAAATACTCAGACGCCGGTCGCAAGTTTCTGACCAGTGCGGAGTTCTCACAGATGACGGGTCGCGCCGGGCGCCGAGGACTCGATGACGAGGGACACGCCATCGTCTGTTTCGCCCCGGAAGTCGCACTGGTCGACGTCGGTCGTGTCGCGCTCGCCCCGCCGTCGGATCTGCACTCGTCATTTCGACCGACCTATAACTTCACGGCGAACCTCATCAATCACTTCGACTACGACACGGCCCTTGAAGTGGTGCAGCGCTCATTCGCTCAATTCGAGACCGACCATCGCCCGACCGGCAACAAGCGCCCGCTCGGCGACCAGATGGTCGCGCGTCACCACGTCCTTGAAGAACTCGGCTACGCCCAGGGTTGGCGGCTCACGAACCAGGGCCAACTCCTTCGTTCCATCTATCACGAATGCGATCTGTTGATTGCCGAGTCGATCACGAGTGGCGTGTTCGAAGGTCTCGAACCGGCGCAGCTGGCCGGACTGTTGTCGTGTTTCGTCTTCGAATCCAAGCGCGCCGGTCGTCCCGCGAACGCCGCGCGACAAGTGACCACCAAGAAAAAGCGGATACTGAATGACCGACTGGGTCAACAGCGCCGGGGCAACTTGAACGAACGACTCGCCGAGATCGCCCTGACCGCCGCCGCGATTCAAGAGATCGAGGGTCGCTTTCGAGTGCCCGGCGCGAAAGAGCCCGACGGCAAGTTCGCTACCACGATCGCGGCCTGGGCTCGGGGCGCCACGCTCGGCACCGTGCTCGACCTCGCCGACGTCGAGATCGGACAGACGTCACCGGGCGACTTCGTGCGAAACGCCAAGCAGGTGGCCGATCTGTGCGAACAGCTGGCCCGGATGAGCGAGCTCACGTCGGTGGCCGACGTCGCGGCCCAGGCCCGCGACGCGGTACTTCGCAGCGTGGTGGCGGGCTATTCGAGCGTCCACCCACGCGCCTGAATTCGCCTCTAGCCTCGATATTCCATGCACGCCTACGTCGCCGAAGAGTTCACCGACTCCGAAGTGGCGATATTGCGCCGCTACTTCACGAACCTCGAGGGTCCGGTCTTCGCCCTGGTCAATCTGCCCGACGTCGTCAAAGGAGCGTTGTTCGCGCGCTATTCGAGATCAACGAAGAGCCTGCGGCGACTCTTTCTTGACGAATTCGTCGGCGACCTCGATCTTTCGGGCGACGTCACGATCGACGCGACCGTCGGTCTCGACCGCGCCGACGAGCTCTACCAGCGCATCTTCGTCGAGTACGGGGACGACTCAGTGGCGCAGTTGGGCGGCGTGCACCTGGCCTGTGAACAGGCGAGCAATATCCTCACCAAGGTCCTCGAGTGGGGACGTCTGATGAGTTACCTCGAACAGTCGACGCGCTATCTCGGGTACGACCGACGATTCTCGAACGGTCACTACCGCTTCTATCGTGACCACGACCTGCTCGAATCCCGCTTCGGCGCTCGTTACGTCGGTGAGATGGACCGCATGTTCGACACCTACGCCGAACTTCTGCCCGTTCTCACCGAGTGGCTCACCAAGAAGTTCCCGAAGACGCCCGCGGACACCGACTTCGTCTACCGACAGGCGATCCGCGCGAAGGCCCTCGACGCGACGAGGGGCCTCTTGCCGGCGAGCGCGCTCTCCAACCTCGGGATCTACGGCTCCGGCCAGGCCTACGAATCGCTCTTGTTGCACATGAGGGCCCATCCGTTGCTCGAAGTCCGGGTGTACGCCCAACTGATGCTCGATGAACTCGTGAAGGTCATTCCCTCGTTCTTGAAGCGCGTCGAAGTGCCCGAGCGCGGCGTCGCGTGGTCCACGTACATGTCCGAGACGAAGAGTGCGACCAGGGACCTCGTCGCTTCGATGTGGGAGACGCTTGTCGAAGAGGAACCGACCGAACAAGTGCGGCTCGTCGCGTACGACCCGCAAGGTGAGACGCGCGTGCTCGAAGCGATCGTGTTTGGCAATTCAACGTTCTCTCACGACGAGGCCGAAGAGCGCGTGCGCCTCATGTCGGTCGACGATCGTGCGACCCTGATGTCCACGTACGTGGGGGAGCGCAAGAATCGACGACACCGCCCTGGAAGGGCTTTCGAACGCACGGACTACCGGTTCGAACTCGTGACCGACTACGGCGCATTTCGCGACCTTCAGCGCCACCGACTGTTGACGATCGAATGGCAGCCGCTCACCGCCGAGCTCGGCTACGACGTTCCCGAGGTCATCAGCGAGGCGGGACTCTCTGAGCGCTACGAGGAGTCTCTGCGGCGCTCGGCCGACCTCTATTACGACCTGCGACGCGAGTTCCCGGAGCAGGCGCAGTACGCGGTGGCCCTGGCGTTTCGGATTCGCTACGTGATGCAGATGAACGCCCGTGAGGCCATGCACCTCATCGAGCTTCGATCGGGACCGCAGGGCCACCCGAGTTATCGACGGGTCGCCCAGGAGATGGCGCGACTCGTTCGTGAGGTCGCGGGCCACGAGTTGATCGCCGACGCCATGAAATACGTCGACTTCTCCGATACGGACCTTGAACGACTTGAAGCCGAGCGCGCCGCCGAGAGAAACCGCCGCAATCGCTAGTTTTTCTCACCCTTATGCATTGTTTATGTCAAATGGCGTCACTTGGGGTCCAAAAGGCTCTACAATGCCAGCGCTATAGAAGAGGGACTTATGTCTGGAGACAGCAACACTGAAGAAGTATTCGACGAGGAAGAGCTCGTCGACGGCTTTGACGAAGAGGTAATTGGCGAGGAGGACCTCGACGACGTCGAGGATGTGGAAGACGTCGAGGACGTCGAAGATGTGGAAGTCGATGACGTGGTCGACGTGGACGACGTCGAAGCAGTCGAAGATGAGGACGTCGTGCCCGAAGTCGTCGCCGTAGAAGACGACGATGTGGTCGACGACGCCGATATTGAATTGGCGCTCGATGAGGTCCTGGCCGAGACCATCCGGCGCACGTCGACGCCCGAGGATGACGAGGAAATACCTGGCGAGGTGGACACCCTGGTCGACCCGGCCGAGACGATCTTACCCAAGCAGGATGACGAATTCCGCTGCTCGTCGTGCCGGCTATTGAAGAAGACCAGCCAGTTGTCGGACCGAGCGAATGTGCTCTGTCGTGACTGTGTGTGAGCGTTTGTGACTAGCCCGTAGGGCCGTCACCTAGACACGTGCAAGTCCATCTTTCGAATGACGTCACCGACGATCTTCGTGCGATGTGGGCTCTGGCGCGATCGCGACTCGAGAACCATCGGGGCGGTCGTGAGCTCTATGACACGATTCGCCGTGGGGTGGATGACGACGCGCTACTCGCACACGTCGTGACGAGTGGTTCACTCTGGACGATCAGTGACGACGCCGGACTACTCGGATTCGCGCTCGTGCGCGACGACGTTGTCGAGGGTGTCTTCGTCGACCAACGACGACGACGCCAACACGTCGCCACCACGCTGTTGCGTGCGTTGACCACGGGGGAGAACCCGCCAAAGGACGGCTACGCGTTGCCGGGGGACCGAGGAATGAAGTCCCTGTACGAATCCCTCGGTTGGAAGGCTCGACTGCTTACGATGCGCGGCGAGTAGGCGGACGTCGCGTCGTTGGACGGCGCACGATTCGAGTCGGCGGTGGCGGCGGTGGCACTCTCATGCCGAGCAGTTTCGCGAATTCCGGGATGGCGCCGGCGTTGTGAATCGCGACTGCCTTGCATGACTCGTCACCGGGGATGCCTTGCGGCTTCACGTTGCGACGAATTGACGTGTCAACGGTCAATTCGACGATCTCTTTCCAGAGCGTTGGGTCGGCGTCGGCACTTAGGGCTTCGGACGTAATCGCCACGACCTTGGCCGCCATTTCGGCACTGACGCGCGTTGACATGTCCGGCGGACGAGCGACCAGCGCGAGTGCTTCTTTCACGTTCTTCGTCTCGATCGCCGTGTCCAACTTGGCCGTCCACTGCGTTCGCAGGTGATCGAGCCGCGCGGTGAGTGAGACCTGGAGCTCTTTCAGTTGCGCCCGTGCCTCTTCGTCCAACGACACGGTCTTGGCTGAGGTCACAACCGCTCGAAGGTCACGAAGTCGAAGCTCGCGACCGGCGCCGATGGCTCCCGCCGCGCGGTCTTTCCACAGCGCGAGATTGGTCTTGCCGAGCAGCTCTTCAGCGATTCGTTCAATCGTGGTGGCGTCAATCGTCGGGCGACCTTGCGCCGCGGCGTTCTTGTTCTGTTCGGCGACCGCGGCACGAACGGACGGCATTCCGCCGCGCAACAGTTGCTCGGCGACGGGTAACTGTTCTGGTGAAAGTGTGGCGAGCAAGGCGTTGCGATAAGTCGTCGTCATCGGGGGTTGGGCCGGTCCCGCGGGACGTTCGGGCCGTGGGGGACGTGCGCCTCGCGCCGGTCGTTCAGTACGGGGACCGCGCGGCGGTCGTTCGCCGTTGGCCGACGTTGCGGTGTCGCGATCGACTGGACTCCTCGGTGGACGCTTCGCTCGTTCCGTACGCTTCGATGCGTCACGGACCTCGGATCCCTCAGCGCTGGGCGGTCCTCCTTCGCGGCGGCTCGGACCACTTTCTCGACGTCCGGGGCCGGATTCGCGACGACCCGGTCCACTTTCGCGTCGGCTCGGGCCGCTCTCGCGACGCGCGTCACCGCCCTCGCGACGCGAACCTCCGCGGCCCTTAGGGGCGTACGTAACAACAACGTCAGGACCGGACTTCACCGTCGGGATCAGTTCCAGTCGCTCGTGGCGCGGATCGAGGGGTGACGCGGTCTTCGGAGCCATGACCGAGAGAATCTCGATGCCCTCCATGTACTGTTCGACATCGGCACGATAGACATTGCCGACGACCGGTCCGCCGGGAATCAACGACGAGTTGAGAACGCCCTTGGGCAACTTCGCACCCGCCGCGCGCCACGTCGCCACGTCGCCGTTCAGGCTCGTGATTTCGATCTCAATGCGACGCGACATAGGGTCTCCAATCTAGCCGCTCGTCAATAAACAAACATTTCGTGCGCATTTAGGACAATTTTAGATTGAGTGCCTAGCATGTTCGCATGAACGATTTGCCCGCCGACGACGCCGGACCGACGCCGAACGAGATCGTTGAGAACGAATC
The DNA here is from genome assembly GCA_937881055.1 of uncultured Acidimicrobiaceae bacterium. Taxonomy (GTDB): domain Bacteria; phylum Actinomycetota; class Acidimicrobiia; order Acidimicrobiales; family RAAP-2; genus RAAP-2. Next base: position 6,724 of record CALGFJ010000031.1, read on the forward strand.
GGTCGAAGTCCACGACGCGCCCTCTCACGATGCGACCACCACGCACGAACCCGCAGGAATGACGTGGCCTCCGTCGCCGGACACTGAGGCGGCAGTCGACGTCGTGCCACTTTCATCACAGCCTTCCGTGCGCCCCGCGAAGCGTTCTCTCTGGTCAACGCGGGTGTCGCTGCTACTCGTCGCGGCACTCGTCGGAGGATTAGCTGGTCACTACGCGTCGACATCCAACTCCGGACCCGGGGGAGTGACGATTGACGCAGTGACCAACAAACCGGGCGCTGCGTATTTACCTGGTGGCATGAGCATTCCAAAACTGATCAACAAAGCATTGCCCTCGATCGTCTCAATCGACGTGAAGGGCCAGGGTCAAGAGGACCAGGGCACGGGCATGGTCATCACGAAGAATGGACTCGTCATCACCAATAATCACGTGATCGCTGCCGCGGTGAACGGCGGAACGATCACCGTGACGCGCACCGGGTCGACCAAGGCGCTGCCGGCGACGCTCATCGGGACCAATCCGATTGACGACGTAGCCCTGATTCGCATCGACAACGTCTCTGGTCTGACTCCCGTCACCTTTGGCAATTCGAACGACCTGGTCGTGGGCGACGCCGTCGTCGCCATCGGCAACGCTCTCGGATTGGCCGCGGGAACGCCGACGGTCACTTCCGGCATCGTGTCGGCGCTCGGCCGCACGGTGACGGCGGGATCGAGTTCGTCGAGCGAGACCCTGAACAACATGATCCAGACCGACGCCGCGATCAACCCCGGAAACTCCGGAGGCCCGTTGCTCGATTCGAGCGGTGACGTGATCGGAATGAACACTGCCGTCGCCGGGACGCTGCCCGATGGCACGAGTGCGCAAAATATCGGCTTCGCCATTCCTGATGCGACAATTGAGTCACTCTTGAAGCAACTCGAAGCGGGCGAAAGCGTCGTCAATCACGGTGCCTTCATCGGCGTCGAAATCACGTCGATGACCCCATCGCTGCAACAGGAGTACGGATTCACCGTTTCGTCGGGCGCGGTCGTCATGAGCGTCATCTCGGGTACGGGAGCAGCGTCCGCCGGGGTGAAGCAGGGCGACATCATCGTCGGCATCAACAAGACGTCGATCGGAAGCTCACAAGACGTTGGCAGCGTCATCTCGGCGCTTCGACCCGGTGACGTCATTGCGTTGCACGTGGTGCGCGGCAAGCAACACCTCACGATCAGTGTCACGCTGGGTACCCAGCCCAAGGGCTAGACGAGGGTCGCGATACCGCCGTCAACGGGAAGAATCACTCCCGTGATGTAACTGGCGGCGGGTGACGCGAGGAAGATCGCCGCACCGGCCATGTCCGACGGTTGTCCGATGCGCTTCATCGGAGCCGCCTTGGCAATTTCATCACCGAACGCCTCGAGCGTCGAGCGCATCATTTTCGATGGGAACGGTCCGGGTGCAATGGCGTTCACCGTTATCTTCGGAGCGAAGGTCTTGGCGAAGTGACGGGTCAGTTGGTGGACAGCGGCTTTGGACGCGGAGTAGGCGAAGGTGTCCATGGACGGTACGTGGATCCCGTCAATCGAACCAATGTTGATGACCCGTGAAGGACTCTCGGGCGTGCCACGTGCATCCAACAAGGGCCGTAGAAACTTCGTCAAGTGAAAGACGCCCTTCACGTTGAGTGAGAGGACTCGCTCCCACGCCTTTTCGTCGTACTCATCCAACGGAGCGCCCCACGTCGCCCCGGCGTTGTTGACGAGAACGTCCAGATGGTCCTCGCGAGAGCCAATTTCGTTCGCGAGGCGCTGGCACTCGGCCTCGGTCGACAGATCCGCGGGTAGCGACGTGCACGATCCGCTCGCGGAAAGTTCTTTGGCCAGCGCGTCACCGACGTCCGCTTTACGCGACGAAATATATACCTGGGCGCCCGCCTCGACGAATCCTCTCGCGATCATCTCACCGATACCGCGGCTTCCGCCGGTTACCAGTACCACCTTGCCATTGACGTCAAAGAGAGAGCTCACCAGCGAAGTGTAAACCACCGTGCTCTAGAACTAGAAGTGGAGGGCTACGAATCGATTCGAAGGGCGATTCGTGGGCGGGGGAGTTCGGGATGGAGCGCGTGAGCCACGACGAGCGCCTCATCCGGGTCATGGGCCTCGACGATGACCTGCGACATGCCCCTAAAGGGGTCACCCCAGATGACTCGGAATGCGACCGGACCCAGGGGGCCCCGATTAGTTGAGAACGCGGAGGTTCGTCACGGCAACGGCGACAACGTCAGTCTGAGGAACGACGACATACTGCGAATGGATTGCCCATACGCCGGGGTCCGGGAAGTTAAACGCGCACTCGGCCTGACTCTGATTGATCCACTGGAAGTGGCACACAAGGTTCGAGTCGTTCGTACTGGCCGGCGCCACGGCGAACATTCTGATCAGTCCCGTAGTGACACCGGGCAAGACATCGACGATGACATTGAACGGTCCATTTGACGCCGACGGAGGCGCGCTGTTGTCGCTGTAGTCAAAGGAGAGGAGAACTTTGCCCGATCCGCTGTCGGCCACGGCAGGAATCGCGATGATTCCGATGCTGGATGCCACAAGCAAGGCAGCACAAAGTAGCCGACGCATACCGACCAGTATAACAGCGAATTCTCACTATAACGCCGATAATGTACGTTATGTAAAGTTACGGTCAAATTCGCAGCTGCAGATAATTTAAGCACTCTCGAGTCTCTCTCTATGGCCAAGATGAAATCCCCCTCAAACTAGTTTCGTAGTACTGATGCGCTCTCACATCACCCTCTCCCCAAAGCAACTCGGTCTCGCGATGCTTTTTGTGGCATTGGGCGGCGCTGTTGGAACTTTCATTCGCGACGTGTTGTTGAAGATCAACCTTTACGGAATTCCTCGGGGTTCAGCTGTCTACACCACGCCAGATTGGACGCACCAAATCCCTTGGGTACTGCTCGCGATTAACACAATCGGTGTCTTCGTGGCGACCGACCTGCTGCGACATCGTCTGAAGCATCACGATCCGAATGCTCCGATGCGACTTTTGCTGGTTACCGGGTTTTTAGGCGGCTTGACGTCGTATTCGGGTCTATTCGTCAACCTGGCGGCCATCTGGCACCTCACCATAGGCGGCTGTCTTTTAGTGACCGCAGGGGCCATCCTGAGCGGGCTTTTTGCAGGCATGCTCGGATTGGGCCGACATCGGCGCAGAACGTGACACTCCTTCTGGTCTCAATAGCCGGAGCGGCCGGCTGTGTCGTTCGTTATGTATTTGAATACCTCGTTCGCCGAAACCACCCAACGAGCCGACCGTGGGCCACCGTCTTTGCGAACGCGTTAGGCACCGGGATCGCTGGCTTCGCGGCGTATCGACTGATTGCACTCAGCGACGGACAAGTTCGCACGATTGTTTTGACAGGTTTCTGTGGGGGATTGACCACGTTCTCTTCCGCTCTTGCAGTGCCCGTAATTCTTCAGCGCGAACACCACTGGGGTTATGCAGCTGCCCTCATCACCACTACTCCACTGCTCTGTTCCGGAATGTTCGTGCTTGGAATGTCACTCGCCCATTAACGCGAA
>CALGFJ010000032.1 GCA_937881055.1 uncultured Acidimicrobiaceae bacterium
ATGTCGGCGGCAACACGCCGCAAAGATTCGTCCACGATGCCGCGCGGCGAATACTTAACGGCGAGGTGCGAACGGTCGCGGTCGTGGGCGCCGAGGCGATGTACGCGAGACTCCTCGCCAAGCGCGAGGGTCGAGAGCTCGACTGGGTCATCCAGTCGAGCGAGCTTCCCCGACCGATGATCTCTCCCGATGACCCGGCGCCATTGACGGCCGCGGAATACGGACAGGGCCTCAACTTTCCCTCCAACGTGTACCCGCTCTTCGAGAACGCGCGGCGGGCCCGTCTGGGTTGGACGATTCGCGAGCATCGCGAACACCTGGGACGGCTCTGGTCCAACTTCGCGCGAGTCGCCGCGAAGAATCCGTACGCCTGGATCCGGGACGCGCCGTCGGCAAAAGAGATCGTCACACCTAGCGCCGGTAATCGTATGATCGCATTCCCATACACAAAGTTGTTGATGGCCAACATGCCCGTGGACATGGCGGCGAGTTACATCATGACCAGCTTCGAGCACGCCACGGCGCTCGGAGTCGCGCGCGATCGAATGGTCTTTCCACACTGCGGTGCCGACGCCAACGATCACTGGTTGATCTCGGAACGACCGCACCTCGATGACTCCCCCGCCATGCGCGTCATCTGGAGCGCACTGACGGACTTTGGTGTCGACGTTGACGAACTCGCGCACATCGACCTCTACAGTTGTTTTCCCACGGTCGTTCAGAGCGCGTGCGACGTGCTCGGCATCGACGCGTTCGATGCCACTCGCGTCCCCACGATCACCGGTGGACTCACCTTCGGCGGAGGTCCGGGCAATAACTACGTCACGCACTCGATTGCGTCGATGGTCAACGCACTTCGGGCCGACCCGACGAGTCGGGGTCTCGTCACCGCGCTCGGGTGGTTCTGCACGAAGCACTCCTGGGGCGTGTACGGCGCCTCACCCCCACGCGATCAATTTCGTTGGTCGAGTCCTCAGGACGCAATTGATGACCTAGAGCGTGGCGTGAGCGAACAGCGAGACGGGACCGCGACCGTGGAGAGTTACACCGTGACGCACGGATCCGATGGTGCGCCGCAGCGACTCATCATCGCCGCACGTTCATTGGACAAGGTTCGCACCTGGTGCCACAGCACGGACCTGGATCTGATGACTCACGCCGAAAGCGAAGAGTTGATCGGCCGAACCGGCGAGATTCGAAGCGACGTGTTCGCACCCACGTGAGGCGGCGTGTTCGAGACTCGATCCGCAACCACTTGCACTACAGCGACTACGTGACGAGCACTGAATCCATGTCCGGCGCTTCGAAGCGCCACTGCGAGAGGATCCGTGAAACGAGAAACAGTCCGAGCGCGGACACGAACGCGCCAATGAGTTGCAACCACAACGCACTCGTCATCCACATATTCCCAAACGATCGAAACGGCTCGATGAGGAACAGTACGAGGACGCTCGTGAACAAGTACTGAAGGGCGAAGGCGATGTACGCGCGAAGAAGGTTCACGCGTTGACCCTCGTCTCCGGGCCCGACGCGCGACAGCCACCACCACGCGAACAACGTCGCAATCATCATCAACGGATTCAGCAACGGAATCACAGTTGCGCGAAGCGAAGAGAACCCGTAGCCCCCCGTGGTAACGGTCTCGAAGTAGGAGATCACGCTGGCCGCGGCACTGATCGCGAAGCCCAGGATAATAACTGTTTGGGCTGAGACT
>CALGFJ010000033.1 GCA_937881055.1 uncultured Acidimicrobiaceae bacterium
TCGAGATATTCCGTCTCACCGACAACGGGCGGTTCCGCTCGTCGGGCTCCTCGGGAGGTTGGACGAAATGAGCGTCACCCCCGAGATCGTCAACCCCGAGATCGTCACTCTCGAGAACCTTCGTCGGATCACGCGCGAGCGCGCTCTCGGCTACGGCGTCACGCTCGGCCTGATCGGTCTGCTCGAGGTCATCTGGTTCGGCGGCGCGAAGTCCGCGCTCAAGACCACGATTGAGCTCGGCTACAACAGTTCGACGGCGATGCCGTCGATCTCTAGTCCCTTGAGGGTCGTCCCTCTCCTCATCGGGCTCCTCGCGCTCGCCCCCGTGGTTTCTCGCGTCGCGCGTCAATTCGTCTCCGAGCGAGTCAAGTTCACGAAGGGAGTGCGCAACCTCCTCATCATCGTTGGGGGCTACCTCGTCCTGTGGCCGGTCGTCCTGTGGCTCGGCGTCAACAGCAACGGGGCACTGCGCACGTTGACCATCCCGGTCTCCACGACCGGCTACGTCGTCGGGGTCCTGACCATCGCGGCGGGAGTCCTCCTCGCGTGGCGACGGTTCGACCGAAGCGCGTCGCCCCTGCTCTACGCCGGCCTGATGCTCTTCATGCTCGGATTCCTCGTCTGGGTCGCGCGCGGATCCAACGTCTCGGGCCTCCACCTTCAGTTAACCGGGATTCTCGCCGCGGCCGTGGCGGCCGCCACGTTCCTCATCTTCGGGTCGCTTTCGGGAACATTGTGCGAGCGATCCGGCGTCGTCAATATCGCGATCGAGGGCCAGTTCATGACGGGGGCTCTCTCGTCGGTCATGGTCGTGAGCGCCATGAACGGCTCAGGAATCTCGAAGTTGCTCGGTGTCATCGTCGCGGGGCTCCTCGGAGCCCTCCTCGGCTGGGTCTTGGCGGTCATGTCCCTGCGCTACCAGGCGAACCAGATAATCGTCGGCATCGTGATCGTCGCCTTCTGCACGGCCGTGACCCAGTTCATCATGTTCCAAGTCCTCGACACCCACCAGAACCTCAACGGCGCCTACCCTCTGCCTGTGTGGGCCATCCCGTTCTTCTCACACATCCCGATCGTCGGTCCGATCCTCTTCGATCAGAACGTCCTGGTCTACGTGGCGATCCTCGGGGTCATCATCGTTAACATCGCGCTCTTTCGTACCCGGTGGGGTTTGCGGGTGCGCTCGGTCGGGGAGAAGCCCATCGCCTCTGAGACCGTGGGAGTCAGCGTCACGCGGATGCGCTACGGCGCCGTCATCCTCGGGGGATTCGTCGCGGGCCTCGGTGGCGCCGCGTTCACGATCGGTCCCGGGACGAACTTCACCTTCGGCATGACCAACGGCTACGGCTACATCGCGCTCGCCATCATGATCTTCGGCCGCTGGCGTCCCTACGGGGCCCTCATGGCATCGCTACTCTTCGGCTTCACCATCGCGCTCAGCGCGAACCTCAACATCTACCTGGACCAGTTGGTCATCCCCCAACAGTTCATCAGCATGCTGCCCTACATCATCACGATCGCGGCGGTGGCGGGACTCGTCGGTCGGATACGCCC
>CALGFJ010000034.1 GCA_937881055.1 uncultured Acidimicrobiaceae bacterium
GCGTCGGGCGCGACGTGGGCGTGCAGTTCCATCCCGAGATCGATCACCTCCAACTTCGAGATTGGTTCGCCAGCGGCGAAGAAGAGGCACGTGAGTTCGGCATCGACGTCGAGGAACTGATTGAACAGACGAAGCGCGAAACGCCCGCGGCGCGAGGACGCGCGGCGGACCTCGTCGATAGATTCCTCTCGCATATCGAGAATTGACGGTTCGTCACGACGATGTCTTCACGATCGTCTCGAATCGTGCCTAAGTAGAATGCGCTTGTGAGTAGTGAAAACAGTGACCAGAAACCGGTCCGGCTCGAACGCCCGGCGACCGGGGGAGCGGTCGGACGTCTGGATGACGGTCGCGTCGTGTTCGTGCGCCACGGCCTCCCCGGCGAATTAGTTCGCGTCGACGTCACTGAATCGACGTCGAAGTTCTCTCGCGCCGACGCCGTCGAGATTCTGGAGGCCAGTCCCGATCGAGTGAACCCGCCCTGTTCCTACGCCCATCCCGGCGGTTGCGGCGGATGCGACCTCCAGCACGCCTCGACGAACGGTCAGGTCGCCTGGAAGTCTTCACTGGTCACTGAACACTTGCGCCGGATCGCCGGTGTCGAGCGAGCGGTCTCGGTGATCGAGGCACCGAGTGATCCGAAGGGTTCTCGCACTCGGCTTCGCTGCGCCGTGGACGACAATGGCCGTCTCGCTCTGCGCGCCGCACGCTCACACGATGTCGTGGCGCTCGACGCGTGCTGGGTTTCGAGTACGTCGTTCATGCCAGCGTTCGCGGCGTCCTGGCTCGGGGCCGAAGAGGTCGAACTACGCGCCATTGGCGAAGGCGATCCCTTCGCGGTCGTTCGTCGCATCACCCCACGGGGCACGATGCATGAACTTTGTTCCTTGCGCGGAGAGCCGCTCGAACCTTCGACCCAGTCGCGCGTCAACGTGCGCGGCCACGTCTTTTCCGTCGGACCTCGATCCTTCTGGCAGTCGCACCGAGACGCGCCGGCGATGCTGCTCGACACGGTCCTCGAATTGGCCGACGCGCGCGCTGATGACCACATCACTGATCTCTTCAGCGGCGTCGGACTCTTCGCGGTGCCCCTCGCCAACGTCGTCGGACCGGGAGGTCGCGTGACGGCGGTCGAATCCTCGCCCTACGCGGTGCGCGACGCGCGACAGAACGCGGAAGGACTGCGCAACATCAAGGTTCGGGAGTGGTCGGTCACCCCACGGTCGATCAACGACTCGGTGGGCGAGGGGAACGTCG
>CALGFJ010000035.1 GCA_937881055.1 uncultured Acidimicrobiaceae bacterium
GGTGCGCATCGTCATCGGCACCGCGATCATGCCCACGGGTCCAGAGTTCAGCGACCGCGTGACGCTGCGCGACCAAACTCGCGACGCGATTGCGCGGCTGTGTGGTGAAGAGCCGTGAATGCCGTTGAGGCCGTTAGCTGAGTGGCTATTCGTGGATGCTCTCGGACGTGAAGCCTGAGGCCCGCAACATCCTTCGCAGGTCGACGACTTGTTGAGTATCGAGGTCCTTGCCTCGAGGTCGATCGAAGACTTGCGTCTCGTCGCCGAGCACCACCGTGAAGCGACCGTTGCTTCCTTCCGTGATCGAGCCAATCTCGGCCAACAGTGACGCCGCGTCGTGCCACTCGATGTTGTGGCTCGCGGGATGACTCAGGATCCGCTCGACGGTGACGAGGTGATGTCCGGTGAGTTTGGCGTGTTCCATGCGATGCCCTTCTCGTGCAGGTTCTTTCAGTCAACTTATGGCGCCCGACGCGCGACGTGTTCGGTCCGACGCTTTCAATGATCGACGAAGTGTGGTCACAGCTGGGGGAGCCCCTCGATATACTTGCTTGCAGTCAAGCAACTAAATAGCACGGAAATGGACGAATGGCCCCCAAAACACTGGACGCGCTGCACGGTGATCGCTACAAATGGATTGCCCTCACCAACACGACGCTGGGCGTCTTCATGGCGACCATCAACTCGTCGATCATCCTGATCTCGCTGCCGGCGATCTTCCGGGGCATCGGCATCAATCCGCTCTCGGCGGGGAACGTGGGCTACCTGTTGTGGCTCTTGCAGGGATACCTCCTCGTCACCGCCGTACTCGTGATCAGCCTCGGGCGGCTCGGGGACATCATGGGTCGGGTTCGTATCTACAACTTGGGTTTCGCCGTGTTCTCCTTCGCGTCGGTCTTGCTCGCCCTCGATCCGTACCGCGGCGGGACCGGCGCGCTCTGGCTCGTCCTGTGGCGCCTCGTGCAGGGTGTCGGTGGGGCGATGCTCTTCGCGAACTCGAGTGCGATTCTCGTGGACGCCTTCCCGTCGGACCAACGAGGTATGGCGATGGGCATCAACCAGGTCGCGGCCATCGGTGGCTCCTTCATCGGACTGATCGCCGGGGGACTGTTGTCGGTCGTCGACTGGCGTCTCGTGTTCTGGGTATCGGTCCCCTTCGGCATCATCGGCACGATCTGGGGCTACCACAGCCTCCGCGACAACGGGAAGCGCGCGGCCGCCACGATCGACTGGTGGGGCAACCTCACCTTCGCGGTCGGACTCACCTCGGTTCTCGTCGGCATCGTCTACGGCATCCAGCCGTACCTGCACCACTCCATGGGCTGGACGTCGCCGCGCGTGCTCGTCGCCTTCGTGATCGGCGCCGTGTTCCTCATCGCGTTCTTCATCATCGAGAATCGCGTGACCTCGCCGATGTTCAACTTGCGGCTCTTCAAGATGCGCGCGTTTTCCACTGGCAGTGCCGCCGGTTTTCTGGCCGCGGTCTCGCGAGGCGGATTGCAGTTCATGCTGATCATCTGGTTGCAGGGCATCTGGTTGCCGCTGCACGGCTACGCCTACTCCGCGACACCGCTGTGGGCGGGCATCTACCTCCTGCCCTTGACGACCGGCTTCTTGCTCGCCGGACCGATCTCGGGCTACCTGTCGGATCGCCACGGGGCGCGCATCCTCTCGACGACGGGCATGGTCGTGTTCGGTTCGAGCTTCGTCGGTCTGTTGCTCGTGCCCACGAACTTCAGCTACTGGGTCTTCGCGATCATGGTCTTCTTCAACGGCGTCGGCGGTGGGATGTTCTCCGCGCCGAACGCCGCCGCGATCATGAACAGCGTGCCCGCCGAAGAACGCGGGGGAGCGGCGGGGATCCAGGCAGCCTTCATGAACACTGGCTTCGTGCTCTCGATCGGCATCTTCTTCTCACTGATGATCGTGGGTCTCACCAACACGCTCCCCAAGGCCATGTTCAAGGGACTGAGCGCCCACGGCGTCGGCGCGACCCAGGCCCACGCCGTCGCCAACCTGCCGCCCGTGGGAAGTCTCTTCTCGGCGTTCCTCGGCAAGAATCCACTGAAGAATCTGCTCGGCTCGCAATCGGTGTCGCACGTGAGTCACGCCGACTGGCTGGTGCTCACGGGTAAGCACTTCTTCCCCGACCTCATCGAGTCCTCGTTCCACCACGGACTGGTGATCGTCTTCGGCGCCGCGATCGTCATGTCGATAATCGGTGCGGTCGCCTCCGCGCTCCGTGGCAAACGTTACGTTCGAGAGGAGCAGTCGCTTCGTGAACACCTTGGCGACGCGGCCGCGACCTCGAGCGCGGTACCGGGAGAGATCGCCTTGGAAAGCGAAGTGGTGCAATGAAGACGGTGGCGGTGGATTCCGAGAAGACCCTCGAAACGGCCGCGCGTCTGCGTCTCGTGATGGTCCGACTAGCGAGGGCCCTTCGACACCAGGGCAGCACGGCATTGTCGCCGTCGCAGGTCTCGGCGCTCGCGAGCGTCGATGAGTTCGGGCCGCTACGCATCAGCGCCCTGGCGGCGCTGGAATCGGTCGGCGCGCCGGTGGCGACGAGGGTCGTGGCGAGCCTCGAAGAGCTCGATCTGCTGACGAGGACCGACGACCCCGATGACAAGCGGGCCTCGCTCGTCGAACTCTCCGAACACGGTCACGAGGTCCTTTCGGCGATCTGGAGTGAGCGCACCATTGGGCTCAGTTCTCGCGTCGAACGACTCACCTCGGCCGAGCGGTCGCGACTGGAACTGGCGTTGCCGGCGTTGGAGAAACTGGCTCGAGAGAACTAGGCCGACGAATCGCCGACGATCACTCCGTGGGGACGTCGCTCGAACAGAACTTGCACTTCGTCGCCGCCATCGGCAGTCCCGCGGACAGGCAACTCGGACAGGTCTTGGACGCCGCCGGAGCGCCAAAGACCGTGGTGCCGCGGCGCAGCATGTAGATGCGATACGGCACGACGATGATGAAGTAGACCACCGCCATGAAGACGACGAAATAGACGATCGCCGAGATGAAGGCGCCCATGTCGATGCGCTGGCCGTTCACCGTCCACCCGAGACCCTTCCCCGAGGCGCCACCGCCGGCGAAGGAGTTGATGAGCGGCGTGATGATGTTGTCCGAGAACGCCTTGATGAGCGTGCTGAAGGCCAACGCGACCACCAGGCCCACGGCGATCACGATCAATTCGCCCTGCATCAAGAAACTCTTGAAACCCTTCATGGTGTCTCCTTGGTCGCGCCCGAGCGGACTCGGGTCTATTTGTCTCCACGATTCTTATCAAAGGAGAAGACGAATCGTGTACGTCGATCAGTCACCGGCCCTTCGGTGCCCACGTCACCCGCCGTTCAAGTGCCGATGGTAGAAATGTGCCGGTTGCGGAGGAAACAATGTCGACGGTCATAGAGGTTGCGAGTCTCACGAAGCGCTTCGGGTCACTGACCGCCGTTGACGACGTGTCGTTCAGCGTCGAACGCGGGGAGATCTTCGGGCTCCTGGGCAAGAACGGTGCCGGTAAGACCACCACGGTCGAGATCCTCGAGGGCTACCAGTCACCCGATGAGGGTCGAGTCCAGGTACTCGGTGTCGATCCGAAGAAGGGTGGCGGCGCGTGGAAGGACCGGATCGGACTCGTGTTGCAGGACTCGGACTTCGATCCGAGCCATACGGTCACCGAGACCGTCAATCTCTTCGCCGGTTTCTTCTCCAAACCCAAGAGCGTCTCCGAGACATTGGCACTCGTCGGCCTCACGGACAAGGCGAACGTCCGCATCGGGCGCCTCTCCGGGGGACAACGACGTCGCGTTGACGTCGCGCTGGGCATCGTGGGATCACCGGAGTTGTTGTTCTTAGACGAACCGACGACCGGGTTCGACCCGTCCGCGCGCAGAGAGTTCTGGACGATGCTCGAGGGTCTTCGATCGGCCGGGACCTCGATCTTGTTGACGACGCACTACATGGAAGAGGCGCAACACCTCTGTGATCGCATCGCCATACTCGCGGCCGGTCGCATCGTCGCCGAAGGCACGTCGACGTCACTGATCGCGCTCGCCGGCACGACGACCGTGCGCTTCAACCTCACCGTCGGTCTCGACGTCGCGGCGCTGTCACGCGCCGCCGGAATCGATTTTCAGGTTCGTGGCGACGTGGTCTCGGCGACGCTTCCTCGCGCTCAGTCCCAGCTCCTGGCGTTGCTGGGACACGTCGAGCGTGAGGGGCTCGAACTCGACGGGCTCGAAGTGGTGCGCCCGACGCTCGATGACGTCTTTCTCGACGTGACGGGGGAGAGCTCGTGAGGTTCATTCGACTGTCGTTGCGACAGGCCCACTACAACCTGTTGGGCTACGCGCGCAGCGCGCGCACGGTCATCTTCGGAGTCCTGATGCCGGTCGGTTTCCTCGCGCTCTTCAACTCGGTCTTCGGCGGCAAGTTCAAGACCATTCCCGTCGACGGTCACAACATCTCGACGATTGCGTTCTACACGGGGGGGCTCACCACGTACGGGGTGATGCTGGGCACCTTCACCGGAATCCTCGTCGCGATCGTCGGCGCTCGCGAGGCGGGGTGGCTGAAGCGTTTTCGCGGCACTCCGATGCCGTCGGGCGTCTTCCTCGCGGGCGAGATCCTCTATCTCTTCGTGACGTCACTCGGTCTGATCATCGTGATGCTCTGCGTCTCGCACTTCGGCTACAGCCTGTCGTTGCCCGCCCACGCGTACCTGGCGATCTTCTGCTACACGGTGCTCGGCGTGTTCGCCTTCTCGGCGATGGGTCTCGCGTTGACGAGGTTGATCACGACGTCAGAGATGGCCGGATCGGTGGGGCCGTTCACCGTCGTCATCTTGAGCTTCGTGAGTGGGGTCTTCCTCGCGCCGAATCTGTTGCCGCAGTGGCTCTTGACGTTCTCGTCGTACCTGCCGCTCGAACCAATCGTGAGTGGCATGCAGCACGCGATCGCCCTGCCCGGTGGATCGGGATTGCAGCTGCGACCGTTCATCGTCTTGGGCATCTGGGGCGGGGTCAGTTTCGTCATCGCCCAGATGAACTTCACGTGGGAACCGCAGCGCCGCTAGCCGATGCGGCGACGCGTCGCGTCGCGTAGCCTTTCACTCGACTATCCGGCCGGCTCCTTGGGCAGACCGAGCACTCGCTCGCCGATGATGTTGCGCTGCACGGCCGACGTGCCGCCGCCGATCGTCAACGCTTGGGCGTAGAGGAAGCCGAAGGCCCACGCGGCGCCGTCGGCGCCGTCGAAACCGCCCGGTCCGCGTCCTTCGAGCATCCCGGCGGACCCGGCGAGTCGGTTCGCCAGGGTCATCACCTCTTGGCCGTGGTCGTCGGCGAGCGCCTTACGCACGCTGGCTTCGGCTCCGGGCTCGCGACCGGCCTGCGCCGCCGCGACGAGTCGCAGACGTAACAGTCGCAGGATCTCGCCGTGCGACCAGCACTTCACCAGTTCGTCGCGCTCGAGCGCGTCGTGCGGTATCGATGACGTTCGCACCAGTTCGACCAAGTCCGCGGCCGTCGGTCCGCGGCCCCAAAGGACGCCCTCACCCGAGAGCGAGACCCGTTCGTTACCGAGCGTGACCTTCGCGAGACGCCATCCGTCGTTCACCTCACCGATGAGATGGTCGGCCGGTAGGCGGACCTCGTCGAGGAAGACCTCGTTGAAGGCGTGGTCACCGGTCAGGTCGATGATCGGTCGAATCGTGATACCCGGTGCGTTCATGGGACAGACGAAGTAACTGATGCCCTTCTGGGGCGCACCCTCTTTGGACGTGCGCGCGAGCAAGATGCCCCACGTCGCGAGGTGGGCGTAACTGGTCCACACTTTTTGCCCGGAGATGATCCACTCGTCACCATCGAGTTGGGCACTCGTCGTCAATGAGGCGAGGTCGCTGCCGGCGTTGGGCTCGCTGAAGAGCTGGCACCAGAACTCCTCGCCACTCAACAGCTTGGGTAGCCAGCGTTGCTGCTGTGCTTCGGTGCCGGCGTAGAGAATCGTCGGTCCGGCCCACCCGATGCCGATGGGATTGATGGGTAGTCGGACGTTCGCGCGTCGTAGTTCGTCGTCGATCAGGAGCTGGTGGGTGGCGTCGGCCCCGAGGCCCCACGGTCGTGGCAGATGCGGTGCCACGAGGCCGGCCTCGGCGAGTTGCACGGGCGTGGGGTTCGGGTGCGACGAGAGCCATTCGCGAATCGCCGCACGACGCGGGTCGTTCTCATTGAGGTCGTCGTCGATCGACACGGTCATCGGAGCGAGAAGGCCCCGGCCCTCTTCTTCGTGCTCGAGCACCGCCTCCGGCTCCTTCATGACCACCTCCTCACCCACGGTACTCGCGTCGACCGGTTCGGAGTCCGGCGCATAATCGCGAGCCGAGGGGTTGGGAGTCGCGCGAGAACGCCGCGTTCAGAGCGCGCCGATAATCTCACTGATCGCGAGTGGAATGTCCGAGGCACTGGCGTAGACCGGCAACGTGGCGCCGGCGCGACCGTGTAAATGCGCAGCGAGCGCGGCGGCCTCAAGTGGGTCGTGACCCCGCGCGATCGTGGCGCCGATGACCCCGGAGAGCACGTCACCGCTGCCCGCCGTGGCGAGCGTCGGAGTGCCCGAGCGGACCACGCGCACTCGGCCGTCGCGGTCGGCGATCAACGTCGTCGCGCCCTTCAGCAGTACGACGCAACCGGTGGCGCGCGCGAGAGAGCGAACGGCCTCGAGGTGATTGGCCGGAAGTGGCTCGCCGGTGAGGCGCACGAATTCACCTTCGTGGGGCGTGAGGACCCAGCGTCGCTCGTGAGAGGTCTCCGAGGGGATCAGTGAACGGTCGAGTCCGTCGGCGTCGAGGACGACCGGCGCGGACACGTCGACGAGACGCTCACGGAGCCACGGGGTCGCATCGACGCCGAGACCAGGACCGGCCACCACGCAGCGGCTGCGCTTTTCGAATGCCGGGTCATCGCTGCGCACGACTTCGGCCGGGAGGTCAGTCAGTTCGGCGACGTCGCCGCGACTCGTCAGACGGATCATCGACGCGCCGGCCGCCAAGGCGCCTCGCACGACGAGGTCGGCCGCGCCGGGCATCATCGTGGAACCGGCCAGGACCTGGATGGCGTGGGTCCACTTGTGGTCTTCGGTCTCTCGACGGACGAGCGCGCCGAGGTCACCGTCCTCGATGAGTCCGTCGTCGAAGTGGGTGACGATGCCGAGACCCGCGAATCGGAGCTGGCCGCACAGTGCGGCCGCCGGTCCGCTGACGTGCGCCGGCTTCAGCGCGCCCAGGGCGAGGGTCACGTCGGCGGCCATCGGGTGACCGAGGACCTCGCCGCTGTCCGCCTCGACGCCCGAGGGCAGGTCGACCGCGAGGACCAGGGTCTCGCCGGAGACCTTCGGCGCGTCGTAGGGGCGCGAGCATCCCAGACCGAACGCCGCGTCGATCACCAGGTGAAAGCCATTTAACTCCCGGGGCTGTACCGCCGTCTCGATGACGTCGACCTTGGCGCCGCGCGACTGCAACCACGCGGCCGCGGTCCGGCCGTCCGAGCCGTTGAGGCCCGGACCGACCAGCACCGCAACGCGAGATCCGTAGCACGAGCCGAGCATCGCCTGGGCTTCGAGCCCCACGGCCGTCCCGGCCGCCGCGACCAGGGCGTCCGTGCCGTGCGATTTCACCGCGAGTGCGTCGGCGTCGCGCATCTGGGACGTGGCGAGTATCGGGATCACGCGCTGGTCTCGAACGATCCACGCAGAAGTGTCGGCCACGTTCCCATGCGAAGTCCACCCTAAACCAAACTTTTTGTCCGTCGTTGCGGCGCCTGATGGTACGCGGTCACTGGTTCGCTTTCGTAGTCTGTAGGCGTGGACACTGTGACGCAGTTCGACCGGGCCGCCGGGGCCCTCTACGGCCTCGCGATCGGTGACGCCCTCGGCATGCCGACGCAGATGATGTCGAGAGAAGAGGTCGTGAGCGTTTTCGGCACCGTGCTCGTCGACTTCGAACCGGCGCCGACGGACCATCCGATCGCCGAGGGCATGACCGCCGGACGGATCACCGATGACACCGAGCAGGCGGTGCTGTTAGCGACGGAGCTCATCGAGGGTCACGGTGAAGTGAATATTCAGAGTTGGGCTGACGCACTGATCAGCTGGGAAGAGTCGATGAAGGCCAAGGGTTCACTCGATCTGCTCGGACCCTCGACCAAGCGCGCGATCAACGCGCTCATGGCCGGCGGCGATCCCGAAGAGGTGGGTCGTCGCGGCGACACGAATGGCGCAGCGATGCGCATCACACCAGTGGCGATCGCGGTTCGGTCCCTCGATCTCGATGACCTCGTCACGCGCGTCGCCCAAGCGAGTCGCTTGACGCACAACACGAGCGTCGCGTTGGCGGGCGCGGCCGCCGTGGCCGGCGCCGTGAGTGCCGGCGTCGAGGGCCTCACCTTCGAAGTGATGATCGACACCGCGTGCGACGCGGCCGTGCGAGGTTCGCGACGAGGGCACTGGATCGCGGGTGCCGACGTCGCCGTGCGGATTCGATGGGCCATCGATCTGGTCCACGGACTCGACGCCGAGGGCGTCGTGGACCTATTGCCGATTCTGGTCGGCACCAGCCTCGCGACGTGGGAATCAGTTCCGGCGGCCTTCGCCGTCGCGAGCGCCTTTCGTGACGAACCGTGGTTGGCCTGTCGGGTGGCGGCGTCGCTCGGCGGCGACAGCGACACGATCGCCGCGATGACCGGGGCCATCGTCGGATCGCGCTGCGGCTACGAGGTCTTCCCGGCCACGGCGCGCGAGACCGTCTCGCGAGTGAACGGTCTTGAACTCGACGAGATGGCCCGACGTCTGCTCCAACTGCGAAACGGTCCCGAGCAAAGCGCGGCGTGAGCGCCGCGCCGCGACTGGTCCTCGTCGACAGCGTTGTCGTGGACGTAGTGCTCAATGTCGACACGCTGCCCGAACGTGGCTCGGACACCTACGTCGAGAAAAGTGACTCGTTCGCCGGGGGAGGGTTCAACGTGATGGCGGCCGCTTCGCGACTGGGACTGGCCGCGGTCTACGGCGGCGTGGTCGGGCTCGGTCCGTTCGCCACCATCGCCCAGGAGGCAATGCGTCACGAGGACATCGTCGTCGCCACCGCGCCTATTGACGACCTCGACACGGGCTTCGTCGTCGCGATCGTCGAATCTGACGGCGAGCGAACGTTCCTCACGAGCAACGGCGCGGAGGCGACACTCTCGACGGCCCAATTGGACGAACTGGACGTCCAGGAGAACGACTTCGTCTACTTTTCCGGCTACGCGCTCTTGCACGAGAGCAACGCCCGCGCGCTGCTCTCGTTCCTCGCGCGGATTCCCGCTTCGACGTGCTTCCTCTTCGACCCCGGTCCGATCGTGAACGAGATTCCCGAGGCGTCACTCGACGCGGTCTTCGCCCGAGTGGACTGGTTCTCGTGCAACGCCCGCGAAGCGCTTTCGCTCACTGACACGAATGACCCAGAGGAGGCGGCGCGCGTCTTGCGTGGTCGGATGCATCGGGGTGGCGTCATCGTGCGCGTTGGCGCCGACGGCTGTGTCGTGGTCGAATCAGACGACGCGGCGGTGAGGGTACCGGGTTATGTCGTCGAGAGCATCGATTCCAACGGAGCGGGCGACTGTCACGTCGGGGCCTTCGCCGCGTCACTGGCCCTGAAGCGTCCCGCCCTGGAGGCGGCGCGACTGGCGAACGCCGCGGCGGCGATCTCAGTGACGAAACGCGGACCGGCGACGGGTCCCACGTGGCCGGAACTCGAAGCGTTCTTAGATCAGAAGAAGACCGAGCAGAGCTCGTAGATCTCGCGCGGCACTTGTCGCTGTCCGCCAATCACCGAAGACAGGGGACTGAGTACGACGTTGTTGTCACGCACGACCGGGATCGTGCCGAACTTGCCCGAGGTCACGGCGTCGTAGGCGCCGGCCCCGACGCGCGTGGCCCAGATGCGGTCGTGCGCCGTCGGACTGCCGCCGCGCTGGAGATGGCCGAGGACCGTCGTGCGGACTTCGATGGCGGTGTGCTCTTCGATCTTGGACGCGACGAACTGACCGACGCCGCGCGTCGCCAAACGTACGCCGCCGACACCTTCGGTGGAGAGTTCGCCCTTTTCGGTGCCACCGAGGGTCGAGAGATTCACTCCCTCGGCGACCACCACGATCGAGAACGCCAATCCGGCGGCGACGCGGCGTTCGAGGTGTTTCATGATGTCGTCCATCGTTACCGGGAACTCGGGGATCACGATCATGTCGGCGCCGCCGGCGAGGCCGCCCATCGCCGCCACCCATCCGGTCAATCGCCCCATCGTCTCGACGACCATGACGCGATGGTGCGACGCCGCGGTCGTGTAGAGACGGTCAATCGATTCAGCCACGATGCTGATGGCGGTGTCGAAGCCGATGCAGTAGTCGGTCCCGAGCAGGTCGTTGTCGAGCGTCTTCGGTACGCCGACGATGGGCGCGCCGTGATCGGCGAGCCACGTGGAGATCCGGTGCGTGCCGTCGCCGCCGATGGAGATCAACCCGTCGAGGTGTTCTTCGATTGCGCTGAGCACTCGCTCGCGTCCCCCCGGTGGATTGTCGAGGTTGTAGCGCGCGGTGCCGAGCAGCGTGCCGCCCTGGGCGATGACGCCCTGGAGGTCGCTCGCGTGGAGCGGACGTCCCGCGTATTCATCGGCGAGACCGGCCCAGCCATTGGCGATGCCGATGACTTCGTGCCCGTCGCGCAGGGCCATTTGACCGATGGCCCGAATAGCCGCGTTGAGGCCGGGCGCGTCGCCACCCGCCGTGAGAACACCGATACGCAATGCAACTCCTCTGAACCCAACCGCCTCAAGTCTACGCAGTG
>CALGFJ010000036.1 GCA_937881055.1 uncultured Acidimicrobiaceae bacterium
GCCCTCGCCGTCGACGCCGTGTGGGCGGTGCAGGTATCGCCCGAGACCGCGGTTCGACGACTGGTCGACGGGCGAGGTTTTCGCGAAGTTGACGCGCTCGCCCGGTTGGCCAATCAGATGAGCAACGACGAACGCGCAGCGATCGTTGACCGCGTGCTGTGGAACGAAGGGACCCTCGACGATCTCTACGCCGAACTGGACGTCGCGCTTCGCGACGAGGGAGTAACTCGTGGATAAGTTCTTGGTCGAGTCGCCGTTCCAGCCGGCCGGTGACCAACCCAAGGCGATCGCCCAACTGGCCCAGGGGGTCGAGGACGGTCTGCGCTACCAGACGCTCGAGGGCATCACCGGCAGCGGCAAGACCGCGACCATCGCGTGGTTGGTCGAGCACGTGCAGCGACCGACATTAATCCTCGAACCGAACAAGTCCCTCGCGGCTCAGTTGGCGTCGGAATTGAAAGAGATGCTGCCGCAGAATCGTGTCGAGTTCTTCGTCTCCTACTACGACTACTACCAACCTGAGGCGTACGTTCCGCGTACCGACACCTTCATCGAGAAGGACAGTTCGGTGAACGAGGAGATCGACAGACTCCGACACGCCGCCACGTCGTCACTGCTCACGCACCGTGACACGATCGTGGTGGCCTCTGTCTCGTGCATCTACGGTCTCGGTTCGCCGGTCGAGTACCGCGAGCGCATGCTCCAACTCGAAGTCGGTGACACGTTCGACCAGCGCGCGTTGCTACGACGATTGGTCGAGATGCAGTACAACCGCAACGAGCTCGTCCTCGACCGTGGTACGTTCCGGATGAAGGGTGACACCCTCGAGATCCAACCGGCCTACAGCAACGAAGCGATCCGGGTCTCGTTCTTCGAGAACGTCATCGAGGAGGTCTCGTTCTTCAACCCGATGACCCAGGAGAGCCGCGGCAAGGTGAAGGAGTTCACGCTGTTCGCGGCGTCGCACTACGCCACCTCGGCCGCGACGTTGCAGCGGGCCTGTCGGGGCATCGAAGACGAGCTCCAGACGCAACTCGCCAAGTTCCAATCCGAGGGCAAGCTGCTCGAAGCCCAACGCCTCCGCTCGCGTACCGAACACGACCTCGAGATGCTCGAGCAGACCGGGTTTTGTGCCGGCATCGAGAACTACAGCGCGCACCTCGACGGCCGAAAGCCGGGGGAGCGTCCGTACACGTTGCTCGACTACTTCCCGGAGGACTATCTGGTCGTGATCGACGAGAGCCACGTCGCCGTGCCCCAGGTCCGCGGTCAGTACGCCGGTGACCGTTCGCGCAAGGAGACATTGGTCGAACACGGGTTCCGGCTGCCCTGTGCGCTCGACAACCGACCGCTCAATTTCGACGAGTTCATGGAGTTGGTGCCCCAGATGGTCTTCGTCTCGGCGACGCCGGGTCCCTTCGAGATGGAGCACAGTGACCAGATCGTCGAGCAGGTGATCCGCCCGACGGGACTGCTCGATCCCGTGGTGACGGTCGTGCCCACGAAGAACCAGATCGACGACCTGCGCGTACGCCTCGACGTGGTCGTAGCCCGCAACGAGCGGGTGTTGATCACCACGCTCACGAAGCGCATGGCCGAGGATCTGACGAACTTCCTCGCCAAGGCCGGCTACCGGGTGCAGTACCTGCACAGTGACATTGACACCATCCAACGCATCGAGATCCTGCGCTCACTGCGCTTGGGAGAGTTCGACATCCTGGTCGGCATCAATCTCTTGCGCGAGGGACTCGACCTGCCCGAGGTCTCGCTCGTCGCCATCCTCGACGCCGACAAGGAGGGTTTCTTGCGCTCGCGCAGCGCCCTGATCCAAACCATCGGCCGCGCGGCGCGCAACTCCAACGGCCAGGCCATCCTCTACGCCGACCGGATGACCGATTCGATGCGCGCCGCGATATCGCTCACCGAACGTCGACGGCTGCTCCAGATCGAATACAACAAGGAGCGCGGCATCGAACCGACCACGGTGATGAAGAACGTGGCCGACATTCTCGGGCGCCTGCGTTCAGAATCCATGCCCGAACCGCTCAACAAGGTCCACGGCGTCTCGTCTTTGGAGGACATGTTGCCCGACGACCTCTCCCTCGAGATCGCGAGGGTCGAAAAGGCCATGCTGCTCGCGGCCGGGGAGCTGCGCTTCGAAGAGGCGGCCGCGTTACGCGACATTCTCCACTCCCTACAGCGTCAGGGCATGATGTCGTCACTCGACGAACTGGCTCTCGATGCCTGACCGGTAGATTCCCATCATGTCCTCAACTATCCGGGTGCAGGGCGCTCGCGTCCATAACCTCAAGAACCTCTCGGTCGAGATACCGCGCGACCAGTTGGTCGTCTTCACGGGACTGTCGGGCTCGGGCAAGTCCTCACTGGCCTTCGACACGATCTACGCCGAAGGTCAACGCCGCTACGTCGAGAGCCTCTCGGCCTACGCCCGCCAGTTCCTCGGCCAGATGGACAAGCCCGACGTCGACTTCATCGAGGGCCT
>CALGFJ010000037.1 GCA_937881055.1 uncultured Acidimicrobiaceae bacterium
CGTTCGTAGAGTTCGAAGAGTTCGTCGACGGTCGTGGGGTCACTCACCACCTTGATCGTAGAAGCCGATGGTTACGCCACGGTGAGCGTTGCGGAACGAGATACGGGAGCGCGTCACCGTCGCGTCACGGGCTGGTGGTGTCTAACTGCCCTTGAAGATCGGCAGTTGGATCGTGAACACCGAGCCCTTTCCCGGCGTGCTGTCGAAGGTCAACGTGCCGCCCATCGCCTCGGTGAGGTTCTTCGACAGGGCGAGTCCCAGTCCGGTTCCTTCGATCCCGGTCGATTCGATGTTCAATCGGTCGAAGGGGATGAAGAGTCGCTCGACCATTTCGGGACTGATGCCGAGGCCGGTGTCGCTCACGGAGAGTCGAACCACGTCATCGATGACCTCGGTGCTCACGGTGACCCGGCCCCGCGGTCGGTTGTACTTGATGGCGTTGGAGAGGAGGTTCAACAGCACCTGACGAAGTCGTTGTTGATCGGCTCGCACCAGGGCCTCAGTGATCTCGCCGATTTCCACTTCGAGGTCGCGTTCATTCGCTTGCAACGTGATGATGCCGACGCAGTCCCGGACCAAGTCGTCGAGCGGGACCGCGCGCAGGGTCACGATGATGCGTCCCGATTCGATCCTCGAGATGTCGAGGATCTCGTTGATGAGATTCAAGAGGTGTTGACCAGAGTTATTGATGTGTCCGAGCATCCGCAGGACGTCGGGGTCACTCGTCTCCATCTGCAGCAGTTGCGAGAACCCGATCACCGAATTGAGCGGCGTCCGGAGTTCGTGACTCATGCGCGACATGAACTCGCTCTTGGCCGCGTCGTGGCGCTCGGCCTCGGATCGGGCGATCTCGAGCGCGTGCTCCAGCGCCACGGATTCTGAGATGTCCCGGGTGATCACGACGGCCGCCACCGGCAACTCGCCGCCGTTGTCGAGCGCCCGGCCCCGAGATTCGACCGTGACCCAGTGCCCGTCTTCGTGGCGCACTCGAAAGCGAGCCGTCGTCGCCTCACCTTCGTCAAAGATCCGGCGAATGGCGGAGACGAGGACCGCTTGGTCGTTGTAGTGCACGAACTCGAGGACCGGGTGACCGCGACGGTCCTCCTCGGGAATCCCGTACATGGCTTCGCTCGCCGGACTGACTTCGATCATCGTGCCATCGCGGTCGATGACGGTGATCGAGTCGACGGCGGTGTCGATGATCGCGCGCATCTTCGCGAGGTTCTCGGCGAGGGCGGCCTGGGTCTGCGCCGCGGCGGTGATGTCGCGGGTGATGAAGACGGCGCGCGCCGGGGGGCCGTCGTCGTTGCGCAACGCCCGCCCTCGCGTCTCGAGCGTGATCTCATGGCCGTCGGCGTGACGGGCCCGAAAACTGACCGTCGTCACTTCGTCGATCTCGAAGGTCCTGCGAAGTGCCGCCTCGACGATCGGCCGGTCGTCGGGATGGACGATGTTGAGACCGGTGCGTCCCCGTCGACCTCGTTCGGGGTACCCGTAGATCCGCTCGCTCTCCGGGCTGGACTCGACGATGTTGAGGTCGCGATCGATGATGACGATGGAGTCGGCGGCCGCTTCGAACATGGCCTCGGCGACCGCCGTGCTCTGATTGAGCTTGTCCTGGATCTCTTGACGGTCCGTGACGTCCTGGCCCGTCGCGCAGATCCACCCGTCCTTGCGCAGCGAACTCCACGAGATCGTGCGGTACGTTCCGTCGCGGCAGCGCTGGCGATTGATGAAGCCTCGGCGCGTCTCGTCCGGTCCCCGAATCGCGATCCGGAACTCGTCCTCGGTCGCTTGAACGTCATCGGGGTGGACGAAGTTCGCGAACGGCACGCCGCGCAGTTCGTCGAAGTCCCAGCCCAGCATGTCGTACCACGCTGGATTCACCTGGATGAGTTCGCCGTCGTTGCCGAATACCGATAGGAGATCAGGCGAACTGTAGAAGAAGTCGCCGATATCGGGGACCGTCGACTTGTCGTCCTTCACGAGACGCTCCCTCCTGCCCTGGGCCGAATCCTCCACGGAGTGGGTGTCGTGTCGTCGATTCCACGAGTGGCGTCCTTCGAGTGACTCGTTCCTCCACACGAACCTACAGTGCGCTCGTTGGTCGGTCGCGTACTCACAATTTCCTGACATATCGGTGCCATAGCGCGGTGAGACCGACCGCGCGGGTCGTCAATCGTCTGGGGTCCAATTCGCCCCGACCGACATGTGCGAAGGTTTCTTGACTCTCGTGGAATTGCGATGTTGAATTTGCCGAAGTGGTTCGACGTAAGGATGTAGGGCGGCAAAGAGTCGTCCGAAAGGAGAGCCACCATGGCCGAATACGCAATATTGCTCTACGCGCCAGTCCTTGACTTCGAAGAGGACGACGGAGGTGCCGCGCGAGCGGAACACGACCAACACTCCGAGGACCTGCAGCGCGAAGGGACCATGATCGCGGCCTTCGCCCTGGAGCCGCACACGATGTCGACGTCGATCCGGGGTGACGTCATCACCGATGGACCGTTCCTCGAGACGAAGGAAGTGATCGCCGGGTTCTGCATCATCGAAGCGCCCGACCTCGACGTCGCCCTCGAGATCGCACGTCGTAATCCCATCTGCCACCAGGGCGGTGGCGTGGAGGTGCGACCCGTCGAAGGCTGGGTCATTCCGACTCGCCCAGTGCACGAGCACTAAGGCGATGACACCGAGGTTCGACTAGGTGCCAACGAAGCCGGTAGACGTCGAACAGGCACTCGTCGACGCGCGCCGACGTGAGTGGGCCACGTTGCTCGCCACGACGGCGTGGACGACGCGAGATTTAGACGTGGCAGAGGAGTGCGTCCAAGAGGCGTTCGTGGCGGCGCTCGTCGCGTGGACCCGCGACGGAGTCCCGAGCAATCCCGGCGGGTGGCTCACGACGACCGCTAAACGCCGAGCCGTGGACATGATCCGCCGTGACGTGACGTTGCG
>CALGFJ010000038.1 GCA_937881055.1 uncultured Acidimicrobiaceae bacterium
CCACTCGTTCTTTGAGCAAATACGCGCGGCCGGCCGAACCGTCCTCGAGAAGAGCAAGCGCATACGCCGGCGCCGTGTACTGACTCAGCACGACGACGCCAACGTTCGGACGGTTCTCGCGCAACCACGCGGCGGCCCGTATCCCCTCGTCGGTGCCGGTCGGCGGCATGCGAATATCCGTGACGACCACGTCCGGTTCGCACGTCGTGATCAGTTCGATCAACTCGGGATAGTCACTGCCGACCCCAACTAATTCGAAATAGTCGTCACTACTTATCAGGCGGGTAATACCTTCGCGCAAGAGCGCGTTGTCTTCGGCGAGGACCACCCGGATAGTCACGAACAGAACGTACCATCGAAGCTCCATTCAAATGATGGCCGTGGCGGGACCGCGAGACGATGATCAGGGACTCTTCTTTGAGAACCGGAGTGTCACGACTCGCGCTCTAGGCCTCCCGAAGCGCCTCGGCCGGACGGACCCGAGCCGCGAGGGCGGCGGGAACGACCGCCAGGGCGACGCCACCTACGACGATCACGGCGCAGACCGCGCCGATCAAGCCGACGGGGATCACCGCGACGGGTACTGCCCCGAGGTGCGACGCAAAGAGGTGCCACACGAATCGTCCGGCGCCGATCCCTAGGGGCACACCGATCACCAGTCCCACGGCGACGACCGTCAACGCTTGCCAACACGTCGATACCAAGACCTGGCGACGCACGAATCCCAACACCTTCAAAAGCGCGACTTGGCGTCGTCGGCGCGCCACGCTGACGAAGAGAAGATGCGCGAGGGTCGCGGCACCGAACAGAGCCAACGTGACGCCGAGCAGTAGGGGGAAATCTACGGCCTGGCCGAAATTCACGAGATTGACGGGCACGGACAGCACGTTCACGTTTTGTGAGAACTGACGCTGGAGTCGACCCAGCGCGGCGTGGCCCGCCTCGCCTGGGGCGATCCCCACCGCCATTCCCCACCCCGACACCATTTTGATCAGCTTTTTCGTGCACGTGGACACGTTCGGATTATCCGCACACGCCAGCGCCAGCGCCGCGTGGATCGGGATTACTGCGCCCACTCCGAGACCGCCGGTGCTGAAGGTGGGCGGCAGGACCACGGTACCAACCACCCGAAATTCGTGCTCGAGTTTTTTGCCGCTCGTGTTGATCAGCGCGACGAGAGCGTTCGAGCCGACGTGCAGTTTCGCCTGCGCCATCGTCGTCGAGCCGAGCACAATTTGGGAGTCCCCGTGCGGCGCGTGCCCGTTGACGAGCGAGAACGCCATTGGACCTTTGGCGTCGGTTACGAACACGCCCTGCACGGCAACAGAACCAACGTCGAGATATTTGCCGGTGAATCCCCAGGTGATCTTCGTGACCTTGGGGTCGGGCTTCATCGTGGCCAACGCCGAGTTCAACTGCGGAGTCGTCATGTTGCCCATGTCCAGCTGCCAGTTCTGGCCGTAGAGTGGCGGCGTCGTGACGAGGTGCGTCAAGCTCGCGCCGAAGACCGACGTGGCCACCAGCGCGATCACGGCCACGGTGGCGCCGACGAGCGCTGTCACCACAGGGACGCTGGTGCGACCTCTCCCCCGATCAAGCGCGTTTCGTACTCCGACGACCACGCTCGCCGGCGCCCCCGCTTTAGCCACGAGCGTCACGGCCGAGTTGGTGTGCCCGGAGGGCAATTCGCGCCCGTTCTGACCGCGGGGATTCTGCGCCGCACGCCACGACGGCACGATTGCCAACACGATGACGGCGGCGGCGACCACGAGGGCACCGACACCAAATAACACTCCACTGAACACGAACCCGAGATTGGACGCGGCCGCCCTCGCCTCCCCTACAGGAGTCAGGTCCGACAGTGCGAAAGCGAAGGTCACGCTTCCAACCGCACCGGCAACGCCGATCGCCCCGGCTCGTAACAAGCCCAGACTCCACAATTGGCGAGGTCGAAGTCCTAGCGCGGCAAGCGTGGGGTAGGACTCGCTCTCCACGAGAGATTGACGCGACAGCGCCTGGCCCACCAATGCGAGTCCCGCCAACAGGGCAAAGAAAGCGAACAACCACCACCCAGTGGCTTGAGGTTGAATCGATTGGGCGACTGACGCTAACGACGTGTCCTCATTTTGCACGGCCACGAACCCGGATCCCTGGTGGTGATTGACATAGGGCTGAAACTGCGGCATGTCGTTCTGACCGTGACGCAAACGTACTTGGTCAATCATGACTCGCACGACGGCCCCACCCATGCTCCGGTCGAAGGCACGGCTCGTGAAGACGGAGTAACTCGGTGAAGTGGTCGGGAAGTCGTTCTCGCTGGCCTCGATTCCGACCACGCGAAAGTGCACGACTGGTCCGTGGGGTATGAGGTAGTTGTTGTCAATTAGCCACGCGTGAGTCTGGCTCTTCTCGTAGAGCGGGACGTTCACGATCGAACCGATTATGAGTCCGAACTGCTGTTGCATCGAGAAGCCGACCAGGACGTCGTGCACTCCCGTGGGAAAGTGTCCCGACAACAGTTTGATGGTCGTGTTTTGGTTCGAAGTCGGGAGACCTTCGACGTTGAGATCCTGATTCGGTATGAACTGGCCCCGAGTTGAGCCGTTGCCATTTCCGTAATACAGGTCGGCGGTCACCTTTGAGACGTAGGGAAGATTGAAATATCCCTTGGCGAAAGGCGATGAGGCGAAGACCTCGGCGTCGTAGCCGTAACGCTGGGTGAAACTCGCAAACGCCGATGACGTCCTTTGGGCCGTCGACACGCCCGCCAGGACGGTGCCGCCAATGAGGGTCACCAATAGTGAGAGAGCCAACCACGAGGTCCAACGCCGATGGAACTCGGCGCGAAACACGACCAAGATTGAGCGCACGGTCCTCCCCCAAAATTAGGTCTCAGTATGCCCGCGAACGTCGCGACGTGAAATGGTGTCAGCCCCTGAGACAACGTCGTACTACCACCCACGACGTACCAACGGGTCCGGCACCGGTGACCGCAGCGATACGATGGACGCCTACGCGGGCGTAGTTCAGCGGCAGAACATCAGCTTCCCAAGCTGAGAACGCGAGTTCGATTCTCGTCGCCCGCTCCACCTTCGAGCCAGTTGACATCGGTTCTCTGTCGATATCGTGGCTCATTTGTGAGGCGAGCTTTCACGCTGACGATGCGTTACTTACTAACGGGTCAATCGCCAATAAGACGTCGCCAATCTGAGCCCGTGCAATTTCTCGGTCGTAGCGATCTTGAAGATTCATCCAGAATCCTTCACTCATCGAAAAGTAACGAGAAAGCCGCAACGCGGTATCCGCTGTAATTCGACGCTTACCCAAAGCGATTTCATTGATTCGACGGGGAGGAACGCTGAGGGCACGAGCAAGCGCGTTCTGACTAATGCCAAGAGGAATGAGAAACTCTTCCATCAATATTTCGCCCGGCTTGATTGGGTCCATTGTCTTTTTCAACATTCCTCCTTAGTGGTAGTCAACGATCACCACATCTTCGGGTCCCGCCGCGGTCCATCGGAAGCAGATTCGCCACTGCTGGTTAATCCGAATACTGTGTTGACCCGCACGATCGCCTCGCAATCTCTCAAGGCGGTTACCGGGCGGGACCGTCAAATCCGCCAATAGTTCAGCGGCATCGAGAATCAAGAGTTTGCGCAAGGCCGATCGAAGCAGATTTTGATCGAACGAGCGCACCGATTCTCGTTGCCACACTCGCTCCGTCGTTTTGTCACCAAAGGACAGGAGCACGCCACTAATATAACGCATAACGTTATCCAGCGCAACCAAAACAACCTCTGAGTTACAATCAGTTACCCAAGTCGAGAACGCGGGTTCGATTCTCGTCGCCCGCTCAAATTGGGCTGGACCTCTGATGACCAATTTACTTTCGGGCTTTGGACTGGCCATTAGTGACCTCGACGGCCTAGTCGGATTGATGAACGAACTCGTCGACTTCAAAAATGCCGGGGATGAGCCTCTCTGGGGCGCCGAGGCGGTTCGCCGTCAATATCAATAGGACCGGGAGGAACATAAACAGGTTGCCGTCACGGTACGTCCGGTGAAAGAAGCCATTCGGTTGCTTGATCGGTGGGTTCGATTTCCCACACGAATGGATTATCAGCCCTAACTGTTAGAAGTCAAGGCTTATGCTTTGAACTTTCAGCTCGCTCGACGTCACGATAGCCACCTTGCGTCTCCAACCAATTGTCAGAATGTACTAATGTAGTAGTACATATGGACATTCGTGACGCGATGATTCACTTTCGATTGGATGGGCGATCCGGCGTACCACCGTACCGCCAACTCGTTGACCAAGTCCGACAAGCGGTGAGCCTGGGTCTGCTCCAACCGGGGGATCAGTTGCCGCCCGTTCGTGAAGTCGTGCGACAGATCACTATCAATCCGAACACCGTCCATCGCGCTTATCGCGATCTCGAGTCCCAGGGAATCGTCGAAGGACGCACCGGGTCCGGGACGTTCGTTTTGGCGCTTCCCGCACCCACGACCACGCCGCAACGCCAATCCGAACTCCACCAAGATTTCATGACGTGGCTCAAAGCAGCGCGTGCGGCGGGAATGGACGACGAAGCGATAGTGGCGCTGGTGGGTTTCGCGATGCGAAGCGAGAACGTGAGCAATCAGAGTGTGACGCCGTGAGTTCGTTGATACCTGCCGTGGAGACGAACGGACTCGGCAAGAAGTATCGGCGAATCTGGGCGCTTCAAGACTGCTCCTTTTCGCTCCCTCAGGGCCGGGTGGCGGCATTAGTTGGACCGAATGGCGCGGGAAAGTCGACGCTGCTTCGACTTCTCGCGGGCGTAAGCGTTCCCACCACAGGCACGCTGAGTGTGCTGGGCCGCTCACCGAGGATTCAGACGGTCGACGCCCTGTCGCGAACGGCCTATCTCGACCAAGATCGCCCTCTCTACAAGGATTTTCGCGTAGGAGAGATGCTCCGATTCGGGCGTGAGTTAAACCCTCGCTGGGACGACGCGAGAGCCCGACGTCACCTCGATGAACTTCGCATATCCCTCTCGTCACGGATCGAGAAGCTCTCCGGTGGTCAGCGGGCCCAAGTGGCGGTGGCTCTCTGCCTGGCGAAGCGACCTGAGTTACTACTCCTTGATGAACCCGTGGCCGCACTCGACCCGTTGGCGCGAGATGAACTCATGCACATCTTGCTCGAATCAGTAACGGATGACGCGACCACCGTGCTACTTTCCTCGCACGCAGTGAGTGATCTCGCCACGGTCTGCGACTACGTAATCATTCTTTCTTCGTCACGAGTTCGCTTTGCTGGTGAGTTGGATGACGTGTTGGCGTCACATCGACTCCTCGTCGGCCCCGCGAACACCGTCCCGACGCTTGATGACGCCGTAGTCATCTCCTCGGTGATCACGGGACGTCAGACCACCATGCTCGTGCGTAGCGACCGATTAATTGTCGATCCCGCGTGGAAGGTGATCGAGCCGACACTGGAAGAGATCGTGCTGGCCTACCTGCGAGAAGACGCGTTCTCGCGGCCCGTGCCCGACGAGTTCCGCTCGCGACGAGGGCGCGGCTCGCGTAACTCGGTTCGGATAGTCCAGTGACCTGGGTCGCATGGCGGGTCCAACGTTCCCAGCTCCTCGCGACCGTCGGAGTTCTGTTAGCTCTCGCGACGTGGCTGCTCGTGACCGGTCTCGTCATGGGCCACAGTCAAACGTGGAAGTACTGGACCGACGGCGATATTTACGTGCTCTACGTACTTCCCGGGGTACTCGGATTATCACTCGGTGTTCCCCTAATCGCCGGCGAATCGAGTCTCGGGACCGACCGTCTCGCCTGGACGCAAAGCACGACACGAATGCGCTGGCTCGCAACCAGATTGTTCGTCGACGGCGTCATCATCGTGGTGTTCGGGGCGGTGTTGACATTGATCACGCAATGGTGGACGGGGACCGTGGCGATTTCTGCGTCGACACAATCCGGTGGATTCTCAGGCATTCACGTGCAACCGGAGGCCTTCGACATCACGGGACTCGTCGTCGTGGGCTATACGCTCTTCGCGTTCTTTCTGGGAACGGCTATTGGAACATTAATCCGACGCCCCGGATGGGCGTTCGCCGCAGGTTTGCCAATTTTTATTGCGGTGCGCTTCTTCGTACAGGGGTTGCGACCTCATCTCGTGGCGCCGGCGATCTACACGAGCCTCCTGGAGAAGGCATCCAATGCCGTGTTTCATGGTTGGCAACTGAACCTCGCGCTGTTACCGGCGAACCGAATCAGTCCACCGCCCGGAAAGACGTGGCTGTGGTGGGACGCGACGCCCGCGTTCTCCGCGTGCAGCGACAAGGTGGCGTCGAATGCCGCGTACATGCACTGTGTTGCTCTGGCGCACGTGCATTACGTCTTTCAGTATCAACCCGAGAGTCACTATTGGCCGCTCCAAGGAGTTGAGACATTGATTTTTCTCGCGCTCGGCGTCCTGTTGTTTGGTCTCACGGTGATCAAGGTCAAGCGTTGGCGAATCTAGTGAAACGGCTTTGAGGCGACGGGAAACGGCATGAGTTCGTGACACTCGAACAATTCGTCGCCTGCAGCTGAGCCGGAAGATGACGCTGCCTCTCAACTCCAGTGCGATCGTCGACGGCTACTGGACTGCGGTACTCCAACTCTGTCGATCGCTGCTGCCGGAGATCACTGGTGAAATGTCGAAGCCACCACACAGTGGTTCTTCGACTCTCACGAAGACACTCCTCGAGTCCCCCGGTGGCGACACCATAAGGCCGTTTGTCGTCTGAGGACACGCTTTGTTGTGGATCGGATCCCAATCCCCTCCGTAGATATCGAACGACGCGGTCTTCCGTGGTGCAAGGCGCACCATTTTTGGCCGCGCGTTCTGGAGCACCTGCGTCATCGGTAACGACTCGGTAACACCATGGACCACTGCGTGCACTCGTGGCCAACCCTTGAGCTGACAAGCACTGTTCGCAGCGTTGGTGAAGGTGAGGATCTCCCGGAACTGTCCAGCCGCCGCAAAGTTGGCGTGCCACCCGCTACGGTCCGAAGCGACTTTCAGCTGCGACGAAGTACACGGCAGGATGGCTAGGGCACTCCCCTTCGGGTTTTTGTTCCCACTTCCGATTTGCGGCGTCGGCTTCGAAGTTCCGACGGTTAACGCGACAATCAATGAAGCCACAAAAGCGACGACGACGAAGACGGTGAACAGCCTCAGGCGACGTCGACGGGAAGCTTCGCGAGCCTCCTTGATCAGAAGTTCCCCGGGATCGGTCATTGCATGCTGTTCCGGCTGCTCAGTTGGAGCAATGATCATTGGACCCCTCTCATACAACGTTAATGATACTATTCAGAGTAGTTCTATGCAAATATCAAAGGTCAACAAGAAAGAACCTGTCGCGCTCCACGACCAAGTCGCCGCCGAGATCCGAAGAGCCATCGCCGAAGGTGAGGCCGCTCAGGGCGAACGCCTTCCCCCGGCCGTCGACTTGGCGACTGTACTCGGGGTGAACAAGAACACCGTGATCCGAGCTCTGCACATCCTTCGTGACGAAGGATTGCTCGACTTCACAAGAGGTCGTGGTGTGCGAGTCGTTGGTACTCCCCAGCGCGGAGCGGTGATGACGCGCATCGATGAATTGCTCGTCTTTGCTCGGACCCAGGGATACCGGCGTGACGAAGTTGTCGCTCTTATCCAAACTCGCAGTTGAAAGTTCAATCGAATGCAACATGAGTTTTGCAAATGAAAGTGAAATTCTTGAAGAGAGTTTGAGGGGAGAATGTCGTTCTTAGGCAGAACCTCAACAACGGCTATTCAAGTTCAGTGACCCTTATTGCTTCCAATCGACATCCGACTGCCAAAGATTTCAGAACATTAATCAAGCCAACGAAATCACTGGTTTTGCCGCCGATGTCAATCAGAGCGCGTCATTGTCGGCGTCAGAGGCCCGACGTAACAGGAGTGCAACCTTGCACTGGCGGCTTGACGTAACCAAAGTTTGATCAGTGTCGGAGGCAGGATTTGAAGCCGCGACCTTCGGGTTATAAGCCCGACGAACTACGAGACTGCTCCACCCCGCGTTGAAGAGCGTCGGTGTACCCGATTCGCCTTTTTGCTCTTCACCCAACGCACCCCCCCCTCGGTCACGAACGCGTACCTGAGCAAAGAAATGTGACTTTCAGACCTGTCCCGCGCGTAGAGCGACACATATGTTCGGGTTATGGCACTTCGACGGAAGACAATCGTCTCGGCCCTGGTAGCCATACTCCTGATAGCGCTCGCGTTCGTCGCGGGTCGCCAAACCGCTCCGACGGCGACGGCGACAACCACGACGGCTCCGACGACAACGACGACGGCACCGGTGGTTTCCCAGACGGCGACCGCGATCTGGCCGACGATCGCCAGTTCGGTCAGGTACGCGACACCTGCTGCGGCGGCGAGCGGTTTCGCACTCGCGTACCTGCACATGACCGATCCGGTCGTCGGCGCCTATCGTGCCGGGGACACCCGCTCGGGTGAGGTGCCGGTGCGGGGCTCTGCGGGTGGTCCGGAGACGACCGTACTGGTTCGTCAGGTCACGAGCGACGCGTCGTGGTGGGTCATCGGCGCCGCCACCCAGGACATCACTATCAACACGCCGAGCACGCTGGCGCGCGTGAGTTCGCCGTTCGCGATCTCTGGCGTCAGCACGGCGTACGAGGCGGTTGTCAACATCTCACTGCGCGAGGACGACGTGTCGACGCCGCTCGCGACGGGTACGACTATGGGCGGGTCGATGGGCCAACTGGGACCCTTCCATTCATCACTCGCCTTCCAGACCCCCACGAGTACGTACGGCGCGCTCGTGCTCTACACAATCTCGGCGAAGGACGGCTCGGTCGCCAGCGCGTCGGTGATTCGGCTCCGCTTCCACTAGCGAGCACGACACCACGGCCACTGGCGAGGTCGGCCCAGATTCTCTCCGACCTCGACATCGGAGCCGTCTGGGGCGCCGCTAAGCGTCGAATCCTGGTGAAGAAGTTTCTGGAGTGGGTCACTGTATTTCCAGATCACCTAGAGGTGACGTGGCTGGCGCTCCACCGTTCAACGTCCTGCTTAGTGAGGTAGGACTGAAGAGGTCGAATGTTGGTGTCGAAGGTCCGACGTCATCGGTCTGCAACCAACCAATGGCGAAGCGCGGACTAATCGGGA
>CALGFJ010000039.1 GCA_937881055.1 uncultured Acidimicrobiaceae bacterium
AACAAGTACGAGGAGCAGGCCGCCAAGGTCGAGACCAACTACCGCCGCGGCGTGATCGTCGACGACGAGCGTCGTCAGCAGGAGATCGAGATCTGGACGAACGCCAACAAGGAGGTCGGTGACGCCACCGACCGCGCCATGAACACCAAGTTCGACAACCCGATCCGCATGATGGTCGACTCCGGTGCGCGTGGTAACAGCCAGCAGATCCGTCAGATCGCCGCGATGAAGGGCCTCGTGTCCAACCCGCGTGGTGAGATGATCCCTCGTCCGATCAAGTCGTCCTTCCGCGAAGGCCTCTCGGTCCTCGAGTACTTCATCTCGACCCACGGCACCCGCAAGGGCCTCGGTGACACCGCGCTTCGCACCGCGGACTCCGGTTACCTGACCCGTCGACTCGTCGACGTCGCTCAGGAACTGATCGTCAAGGAGTTCGACTGCGGGACCCAGCGCGGCATGTGGATCGAACACGTCACGCCCGACACCCGTGGTCAGCGCGCGCACCTCGAGACCAAGTTGTGGGGTCGCGTCCTGGCCGAGGACGTCACGCTCTCCAACGGATCGACCCTCACGGCCGGCCTCATGTTGATGGTCGACGACCTCGAGCTACTGCGCGAAGACGCCGCCGTCGACCGGGTCCGCGTCCGCACGACGCTCACCTGTGACGCCGTGCAGGGTGTCTGTGCCGCGTGTTACGGCCTGTCGCTCGCGACGCACCAGTTGGTCGAGCTCGGCGAGGCCGTCGGCGTCATCGCCGCACAGTCCATCGGCGAGCCCGGCACGCAGCTCACCATGCGTACCTTCCACTCCGGTGGTGTGACCGAGAGCGACATCACGCACGGTCTGCCGCGCGTGGTGGAGCTCTTCGAAGCCCGCACGCCCAAGGGCGCCGCGAAGGTCGCGGAGTTCTCGGGTGTCGTGCGCGTTGAATTGGTCGGTCGCGAACGAAAGGTCACGGTCGTCGGCAACGACGGCGAGGTCCAGGAGGAGTCGATCTCGATCGCGCGCCACCTGCTCATCGAAGACGGCCAAGAGGTCGAGGTCGGCACACCGCTGCACGACGGACCGCTCGACCCGAAGTTGATGATGAAGTTCCGCGGAACTCGTGAGACCCAGCAGTACTTGGTCGAAGAGGTCCAGAACGTCTACCGCGACCAGGGTGTGTCGATCCACGACAAGCACATCGAACTGATCGTTCGCCAGATGACGCGACGCGTCCAGATCGTCGACGCGGGAGAGTCCCCGTGGCTGCCCGGTGCGATGGTCGACGTGAAGCTCTTCAACGACACCAACGACGACATCGAGGCCAACGGCAAGGAAGCGGCCGACGGCCGCGCCCAGTTGATGGGGATCACCAAGGCTTCGCTCGCAACGGACTCGTGGCTCTCGGCCGCCTCCTTCCAGGAGACGACGAGGGTGCTCACCGAAGCGGCCATCGAGGGCAAGCGCGACCACCTGGTCGGGCTGAAAGAGAACATCATCATCGGCAAGCTCATCCCGGCCGGTTCGGGGCTCGAGTACTACAACCAGCGCGAACTGCGCCTGGACATGCCCGACGCCGAACTGTTGCCCGCCTGGGCCCAGGTCAGCGACGACGACCTCGACCTCGCAAGCCTGCTCGGCGAGCTCTCCGGTGACGACTCCACGTTCAGTGCCGACCTGTCGGCGTTCCAGAACATCGGGACCGCCACCTACGACGAGTCGGCCCTGCCCGAGAACGACGCGGCCCACCCCGAAGACGAGCTGGGCGGTCGAGCGATCTAACGAGAGGCCAGCCGACGCCCCGTGGCGGCGGCTGGCTTGTGGTTAGAGCATGTTTTGTCATAGGATTGATAGTCCGCGTGCCGAGTCTCTGGCACGCTCCAACAACGAAGTTCAACTAGAAGAGGTTCCGCGTGCCCACAATCGCACAGTTGGTCCGAAAGGGCCGACAGGACAAGGTATCCAAGACCAAGACGCCG
Source organism: uncultured Acidimicrobiaceae bacterium (assembly GCA_937881055.1). Classification (GTDB taxonomy): domain Bacteria; phylum Actinomycetota; class Acidimicrobiia; order Acidimicrobiales; family RAAP-2; genus RAAP-2. Next base: position 1,962 of record CALGFJ010000039.1, read on the forward strand.
GCCCTGAAGGGGGCCCCGCAGCGTCGTGGTGTGTGCACCCGCGTCCACACGGTGACCCCGAAGAAGCCGAACTCGGCCCTTCGAAAGGTGGCGCGCGTGCGTCTCACCTCAGGCGTCGAGGTCACGGCCTACATCCCCGGTGTCGGCCACAACCTCCAGGAGCACTCGATCGTCCTCGTGCGTGGCGGGCGTGTGAAGGACCTTCCCGGTGTTCGCTACAAGATCATCCGCGGCGCACTCGACACCTCGGGTGTGCGTGACCGCAAGCAGGCCCGTAGTCGCTACGGCGCCAAGAGGGAGAAGTAAGAATGCCTCGTAAAGGCCCCGCCCTTCGTCGCGAAGTCCCCGTCGACCCGATTTACAAGTCGGTCCTGGTCACCCAGTTGACCAACAAGATTCTCGAGCGCGGCAAGCGCACCATCGCCGAGCGCATCGTCTACACCGCGTTGGAGCAGGTCGAGCAGAAGACCGGCACCGACCCCGTCGCGACCTTGAAGCGCGCCCTGGAGAACGTTCGACCCGAGCTGGAAGTGAAGAGCCGCCGCGTCGGTGGCACCACGTACCAGGTGCCGATGGAGGTTCGTCCCCGTCGCGCCACTACACTGGCTATCCGCTGGTTGACGGATTTCGCGAAGAAGCGCCGCGAAAAGACCATGGCCGAGCGGCTCGCCAATGAGATCATTGATGCGAGTAACGGTGTCGGTGCTGCAGTGAAGCGTCGTGAGGACGTGGCCAAGATGGCCGAGTCCAACAAGGCCTTCGCGCACTACCGCTGGTAATCAAAGAAAGCTCGAAATGACCGCTCGCGATATCGCCCTGGACAAGGTCCGCAATATTGGCATCATGGCGCACATCGACGCCGGCAAGACCACCACGACCGAGCGCATCCTCTTTTACACCGGCAAGAACTACAAGATCGGTGAGGTCCACGACGGCGGCGCCACGATGGACTGGATGGTCCAGGAGCAAGAGCGCGGGATCACCATCACCTCGGCCGCCACGACCGCGTACTGGAACGGCCATCGCATCAACATCATCGACACCCCGGGTCACGTCGACTTCACCGTCGAGGTCGAGCGTTCACTTCGCGTGCTCGACGGCGCGGTCGCGGTCTTTGACGCCGTCGCCGGGGTCGAGCCCCAGACCGAGACGGTCTGGCGCCA
>CALGFJ010000040.1 GCA_937881055.1 uncultured Acidimicrobiaceae bacterium
AGTGTTGGTGCTCTCGCTCGTCCAGCGTCGACTCGAGCCAGGAACCGATCTCGGCGAGTGACGCGCCCGGCGTGAAAACCCGCGCGACGCCCAGTGCCTCGAGTCCGGCGATGTCGTCGTCGGGGATGATCCCACCGACCAACAACAACACGTCCTCTCGACCTTCGGACTTGAGGAGGTCGATGACCCGAGGGACGAGTACCAAATGGGCCCCGGAGAGCAGCGAGAGACCGAGGGCGTCCGCGTCTTCTTGGATGACGGCCTGGACGATCTGCTCGGGCGTCTGGTGCAGACCCGTGTAGACGACCTCGAAACCGGCGTCGCGAAGGGTGCGAGCGATGACCTTGGCGCCACGGTCGTGCCCATCAAGACCGGGCTTGGCGACGACGACTCGGTACGTGCGATTCATGGAAACCTCATCTTAGGGTCCATTCGGAGGGTCCTTTTCTCGCAGCGCGCACGACTCGCGGCTCTCAAATCGCTCTTTAGTACCATCACAGTTCGGATGGTCGAAAGAGTTCGGCGCCGTCACTGATCGGATGCAACACGCATGGAAAACGCCTTCGGACAGCCCCAGAGCGTCGTCGTTCTCGGCGGGAGTTCGGACATCGCTCGAGCGCTCACGAAGCGGCTGTGCGCGGCGCGCGCCCACACCGTGGTCCTGTGCGGTCGCAATCAGGCACTCCTCGATGAATCGGCGGAGGAAGCGAAGGACTACGGCGCGAGTGCGACCGACACCGTGGTCTTTGACGCCGAAAACGTAAGCGACGCCGCTCGTGTGGTCACCGAGGCCTTTGAGAAGGTCGGTGAGAACGTCGACCTCGTGGTCGTCGCCGTCGGTCTGCTCGGCGACCAGTTCGCCCAAGAAAACGACGCGACCCAGTCGGCGCGGGTCGCGGTCGTGAACTTCGCCTGGCCCGTCGCCGCCCTCGCCGAGGTCCGTCGACGACTCGTCGCCCAGGGCAGTGGACGAATCCTCGTCATGTCCTCGGTCGCCGCCATTCGCATTCGTCGCAACGCCTACCTCTACGGCGGCGCGAAGGCCGGCCTCGATCGGCTCTGCGAGGGGATGGCCGACTCACTCGACGGCACCGGCGTGCGCTTGCAGTTGCTACGACCAGGCGTCGTGCGCACGCGCATGGCCAAGGATCGAGCGACGGTGCCCTTCATGACCGATGCCGAAGAAGTGGCGGGCTACGTGATCAAGGGACTCGCGACGAATGATCGCGTCATCTGGAGTCCGCCGATCCTGCGCTACGCCTACGCCGTGTTGCGCCATCTCCCCAAGAGAATCTGGAGCACGATCAGCGATCGCTAGCCCGGCGCGGTGGTGGTGGTGGTGGTCGAGGTCGTCGTCGAAACCGTTCGGTGCAGTTCGTTGTCGCGTAGCGACATCGTGAAGAAGTCGTGCGCCCAGAACGATCCGAAGTAGCGGTCGGGAGCGCCGGGCATGGAAGAAAGAAGGCTCTGGCCGTTGCTGGCATTGATGACGGTGCCGGGCACACCGGTGAACGTCGAGAGTTGCACGAAGTCGAGGCCGTAGGCGAGTTCCATGCCCTCTTCGACCCCCGAGCGCAGCATCACGTTCGCCAAGTCGCTGAGCGACATGCTCGGTCCCCCGACGTACACCAACGCGCCATCCTTCGTGATGCCGAGCCCGGATCGCCACACGTCGTCGTTGGGATTCACGACCGAGCCCCACCTGGTCGACTTGGGATTGCGGAGTCCGTGGACCGCATTGGAGTTGTCGACGATCAAATCCAGATTCTGGCGAACCGACCCGATTTGATTGGTCATCACGACGTCGCGCCCCCACTTCGCCACGGTCATGCGACCGTTCTTGAAGATCACGACCGAGGCCGAACCTTTTCGTAACTTCTTGATCGTCCGGCCGTCAGTGAAATACCCACCGTCAGCGTTTTGCATGAGGAAGCCCGCGTTGAACGCGTCGACCAATGTTTTCGAACGTGTCGTAGTGATCGGTGCGTGGTGCCAGTACGGGCCACCGCCGGGGATCATCGAGCCGGAGTACAACTGAGCCGTCAACAAATTCATGTCCATCCACACGACGCCCACGACGTAACTCGTGTGCACCGCGTCGGGACGCACGAACGCCTCGTACATCGTCGGGATGCCGTTGGCGGTCGTTCGTCCGGCGACGTGCCACACGCCCTCACCGGGTAATGGCGTCTTCGTCGGTGACACGATGTCCACCGGTGGCGCCAACGCGATCGATGTCGCGAACGTCTTGGTGATCGCACCGGTTCCGAATGATCCGGCGGGCGGCGTGCCGCCCTTCTTCGGCAAGTCCCAGTGGTACGCCTCGTGGGCGGCCCAGTGCACGACGCTCGCGAGGCCGTGCTGGTCGCCCCACTGGGAGGCGCGGGTCGAAAGACTCGAGCCGTAGGAAGGATTGAGGAGGGCGAAGAACAGGGTGGCGACCAGATAACCCACGAAAACCACCGCCGCCACGACCAACATCACGATCGAACGCCGACGCCAATAGATGACCCCGGGAAGTCGGTGCGAATGTGGTCGGGGCGCGGCCGGAGGTCGATAGGCCGTGCGCGAATAGGGCATCAAATCTTATTCTGGCACTATCGTACGCCCGGATTGCAGTTCACGACTGGAGATACCGACGATTGTGTGAATTGATGGCGTTACCGATGCCGCGGGCTGTCGTGGGCAACGCGAGCACCAGTTTCAGGCCCGAACTCTTCGCCAGCGGGACGTGATAGCCGGTACTGCGATCAGGCAGGCTCCCACAGCTCGACCCGATTGCCTTCAGGATCGGTGACCCAGCCGAATCGACCGACACCGTCCATGTCCTGGGTCTCTTCGGCCACGTCCGCTCCCGTGAGGCGCAACTGCGCAAGCATCGCATCCAGGTTGCGAACTCGGAAATTGATCATCGTTTGCTGGGTATGGGACCCGAAGTAGTCCGTCTCGGACTCGAACGTCGCGAAGACCGTCAGCCCAGTTCCCTGACTCCACACGCCGTTCTCATCGATGTCCAGGCCCAGGCAGTCGCGATACCACGCGTTGAGGGCCGATGGGTCGGCGGCCCGGATGAAGTATCCACCTATTCCATCCACTCGTTCCACGCCACAAACTTACCGGGACGGAACGGAACCCTTTGGAATCCGAAGACCCACCTATGCGCGGTGCAACGGCGTCATCGCGAGCACCAACTGCTTCGTGCCGTGTTCTTCGAAGTCGACCGCCGCTCGCGCGTGCGACCCGGTGCCTTCGACCTTGGTCACGACGCCAGGCCCAAAACGGTCGTGCACGACCCGATCGCCCACGTCAAGGCCCAACTTCTCGG
>CALGFJ010000041.1 GCA_937881055.1 uncultured Acidimicrobiaceae bacterium
AGGCGAAGTTCCGCGCCGTAGTGCGCGGCGAGCGTCTCGAATTCGTCGAGCTGTTTAATCGAGTCACGGGTCATGACGACCGAGATCTTGAACTGCCCGAAGTCGGCGGCCTGCAGGTTGTCCATCGCCCGACGGGCGCTGTCGTAACTTCCCGCGCCGCGAATCTGGTCGTTAGTCTTGGCGTCGACGCCGTCAATCGAGACCTGGATATCGAGATAGTCGATGCTCGCGAGCCGGCGCGCCGCGGCTTCGTCGATCCGGGTCCCGTTCGTGGAGAATTTGACGCCGACGTGCTGATCGACGGCGTGCTCGATGAGTTCGAAGAAGTCGCGGCGGATCATCGGTTCACCGCCGCCGATGTTGATGTAGAAGATCTGCATCGCCGCGATCTCATCGATCAGCGCCTTGGCTTCAATTGTGCTCAACTCATTCGGGTCACGCCGGCCCGAGGAAGAGAGACAGTGCGTGCACGCGAGGTTGCAGGCGTAGGTGAGCTCCCAGGTGAGACAGATCGGCGCGGCGAGGCCCCGTTCGAAACGGTCGCGGAGAGAACGCTCAGCGCCCACAGATGATCTCCGAGCGCGCGAGTGACGTGAGTGCGGTTAGGTAACGATCGCGCTCATCAGCGGACACGAGCTCGTCCAGCGCGGCGTCGAGGCTTTCGAACGCCGACACGCGACGAACGAGTTCGACGAGCTCGCGCGATTTGAGAAACACCAGGCGGCGCGTGCCGTGGTGGTACGCCAGCGCTCCGAAGGACTCGTCACGCAGTGAGACCTGCTCGTTGAGCCGCCACGACGCGGTCGGGTCGAACGCGACCGCGGTTACCGGCGTCACGTTTAGTAGACGCCGCAGAGTCCGTCGATGGAGACCTCTTCGACGAGGAGCTCCTCGTTCTCTTCGGTCTCCACAACCTGTTCTTCGATCAGTGTCTCGGTCGACATGATTCCTCCTCGGACACCACCATTCTGACCCGCGCGGCGACCGGGACCCGATCAAATCGTGTCAGACTCCAGCCGTGAGCCAACTTCTCCCCCTGGCCCCGCTGCCGGTCGAGGTGCCGATCCCTGCGGGGACCAAGGTGGTCCTCGACGAAGGTGCGAAGTTCCTCGACCGCGACTTACTGAGCGGCGGTTCGCCGTGGCGGCTACTACGCCTACCTGGCGGATCGCGCGCGGTCGCCGAACGTTGGGTTCACGGCGACGTCGTCCAAGCGGGCGAGGAACGATTCGCGCGCACGCTCGTGCAACAGGGACTCCTCCACCCGCAGTATCGAGCCACGAGTCGCGTCGACGACGTGGACGTGATCGTGCCGGTGCGCGATGACGTCGAATCACTGGAGACTCTGTTGGCTTCGTTGTCCGGCCTTCACGTGACCGTCGTCGATGACGCGTCGGCCAATGCCGAGGACGTCGCGGAGTGCGCCGATCGCTTCGGCGCCGACCTGGTGCGCTTCGATGTAAACCGGGGACCGGCGAGCGCGCGAAACGCCGGTGCACGGGCGACGTCGCGACCGCTGATGTGGTTCGTCGACGTCGACGTCGTGCTCGACAATGCCGTCGACGTGCTCGCTCGTCTTCAGGCCCACTTCGACGATCCCCTTGAAGGTGCCGTGGCCCCACGCATCCGTGGCGCCCGAGGTACGTCGCGGCGCGATAATTTCGAAGAGCGATTCAGTCCGCTGGACATGGGCGATCGCAGCGCACTCGTGCTTCCCAATTCAGCGGTCCCCTACGTACCGAGTGCGTGCGTGCTCGTGCGGCGAAGTTGTCTTGGCGACGGCTTCGACGAATCACTGCGTGTCGGCGAGGACGTCGATCTGATGTGGCGGCTCCACGACCACGGATGGCTCGTTCGCTACGTCGCCGACGTCACCGTGACGCACCTCGCCCGACGCACCTGGCGTGGTTGGTGGAACCAACGAATTGTCTACGGTCAGTCGTCTAGTGAACTGGCCAAGCGACACGGCACGCGCCTCGCACCGTTTCGCGCTGACACCTGGACGCTCCTCGCCTGGACGAGCGCTCTCGCCGGCAAACCGATGATCGGGCTGCGAATCATCGACGCCGCCCGCGATCAATTGCGAGAACGAATGCGCACCACAACTGACAACGCCGACAAGGTGGCTGGTGAACTCGTGGGACGAGGCATGGTGCGCGCCGGCCCCCTTATGGCCCGGGCGGCGGTTCGCACATTCGGCATCGTGATCGTGATGAGCGCGCTGCATCCGAAGCTGCGCCGTCGCGCGCTGACGTTGTTTATTGTTGGAACGGCCTATCGCTGGAGGTCGGCGCGGGTTCGCCTGGCCGATATCCCCCTCGGTGTCGCCGACGACGTCGCGTACGGCGCGGGCGTTTTCAGCGGTGCCGTTCGTTTCCGTTCGCTGGGAGCATTGAAACCGAACATCACGAAATCGACGCTCGGACTGCGCAACGTCCTGGGGCTGAAGCCGGGAGCGGGCGGCCTCTGAACGCCCACTTGACGACGTCGCGCTGCGATGTCACTCGATCGGCTGACGACCCATCACGGCTGGCTCGCGGCTAGCGAAGAGCCAGCCCACGATTGCCGCTATCGCTGGCATGCCGAAGAGGATGAGCATGAGGTCGCCGATCGGGATGTTGGCGAGCGCGGAGATCCCACCGTTGAGCGAGTTACTCCTCAGCCACCCGATCATGGCGATGTAGCCACCACCGACCCCCAAGAGTGCGCCAAGGAACCCGAGTGCTCCGGCCGTCACCGCCGTCAGCGCGCGCCGCGTATAACTTGACGCTCCGGTCGCCGCCAACGTTCGCAGGTCACTTGACGTTTCGCTGCGAACGAGACCGACGGACATCGCCAGGACGCCGAGGGCGATGATGATCCCGAAGAGCGTCGCGTAGTTGATGATCGTCGAGCCCGACGGAATGTCGTTCCTCGACTCGACGCTCAGTTGCGCCGTCGACGCGGTGAGTTGGGCGTTGCTGATCTGTGATGCCGCGAAAGTTTGGCTTCCTACGATCAGCCAGTCGGACGTGCCCGCCGAGATGTGATACTTCTTCATCGCGTATTCGGTGATCACCGTGTTCGGCGCCGACGTGCCGGCCGGCAGGGCCGAGATCTCTTGGATCACCGGGTGTTGGTCACTTCCTCCGGAACTGTTCTGCCCGGGCCCCTGCTTCTGACCGTTGCCGCCAAAGTCCATGTGGAGACCCGAGACTCCGGAGAGGCCAGGTCGGGACGTCAAGACGTCCGCGTTCGGGTCGATCTGGGACGCCTTGATTCCAAACGCCCGCAGCAACTGGGGCGTCGCCACGTAGATCTGCCCACTCCAGCTGCGACCGCCCTGCGTGCCACTCAGATTGGCGTTGGGTGACTTGAGGGCGATGAGTTGCGTGCCCAGTCCCCTCGCGATTTGCGCCGCCCCGGCCGCGAGTTCGGCCGGCGTCGCGGACTCCACCTTCACGTTCTGTTGCACGAGCTGACCCTTGGCGTTACGGTGCACGATCACGCTGCCCCGTGGCGCGTAGGCGGTATGGAGAGCGAGCTGGTTCGACGCGAGGTTGGGCCCCGCGTAGTCGAGGACGTTCGAGAAGCGCGACGCCGACGCGAGCACAACGATGACGGCGACGAGCACGCCGATACTTATGGCTGCCAGGGCTGAGCCAGAGCGAGCGCGAAAGCGGGCGAGGTCGCGCAACGCGAGGCGCGTCGCGATCGGCGCACGGCGACCGACGCGCTCGGTCAAGGAGAGGAGGAAGGGCGCGAGCAGAATGAGTCCGGGCATCAAGAGGACGAGACCCAAGAGCAGTTCTGGGGTGCCGCCGTTTCCGTCACCGCCGCCCGTCCCTCCGGCGTAACCGAGCAACAGGAATGCGGCGGCGATGATCACGATGCCCGGCACAGCAGAACGGTGAATCTGGCGAGGGGGCGCAGGACGACCGGACAACGCGGCGACGATCGGTATCCTCGTGACCGCGCGGGCCGGTCGAGACGACGCAAAATACGCCGCCACGACGGCGAGGACCATCGCGGCGAACACCACGATCCAGGGAAGCGCGAACATCCCGACGACGTGATGCGCGCTCTGCTCGAAACTCGGACGATACGCCAACCACCCGGCGAATCCGATGACGAACCCGAGGATCGCACCGACGACTCCCACGACGGTGCCATTGGCACTCACGACGAGTCGCACGTGACGATCCGTCGCGCCGATGGACTCGAGCATCCCAATGGAACGCATCCGGCGCTGCGCGAGTACCGTGAAACCGCCGATCGAGACGAGCGCGATCATGAGCATTCCGAGCACCAGTGCGGCGAGCGAGATTGTCTCCGGGTTCAGCGGATTCGATTGGGCCACCGACGCTGGTGTGTTGACCTGCACGCCCTTGCCGAGAGAGTGCAGGGATCCGCTCGGGGCGTCGAATAGCGCCGTGACCTGGGCAGGGTTCGGCACCTGCCCCGGGACGACAAGCGCGAACTCCTCCAGAAGGCTCTGCGGATTCTCCACGATCCCGACGACCTGGCGCTCGACGCCGCCGACGCGCCACGTCTGACCGACGGAAAGACCGAACGCGCCTGCGACACCGTGAGTGACGGCAACTTCGTTGGCGTTCGCCGGGAAGTGGCCGGAGACCAAAGAGAGCATCGGGCTGCCGTAGGGACCGTGGGCGGCCTGGGAACGAAGTTGATAGGTATTGATCGAGCCGGGGATTGAATAGGTCTCGTTCTCTATGACCTGGACCGTGCCAAGGTTCTTGATCTTCGCGATGACCGATTGCGTCTGCTGGTTGTAGCTCGCGAAGGACACCGAATCCTGCGCCGTGCCGAAGCCGGCGTTCTTCGGCGGCGGATTGTTCACCGCGACCGTCGAGCCCAGGATCGTCGCCGCGACCGCCACAGTGATGAGCGCGAGAATCAGAAACTGTTGACGCCACTCGCTTCGAAAGAGGCGCCACGCCCAACGCGTCACGGCTCGTCGCGCGGGGATGCCCCCGCCCGGCGTCCGTCGTCCGGCTCGGAGTGAGACGTCGTCCATCGTCATGAGGGGTTCGCGACGTCGGACTCGAGCAGCGCTTCGGGGCTGGGAGGTGGAAGTGTCTCGTCGACCGCTTTGCCGTCACGAAGGAAGACCACGCGGTCGGCCCACGACGCGAGTTTCGCGTCGTGCGTCACAACTACCGCCGCAACGCCGCCGTGGCACGCCGCCAGGATCATTCGCATGACTGATTCGCCGTTGACCGAATCCAGTGCGCCCGATGGTTCGTCGGCGAGGAGCAGACTGCGTTCGCCAACGACGGCCCGAGCGATCGCGACACGTTGGCGCTCGCCGCCAGATAGCTCGTCGGGAAAGCGGTCTGCGCGATCCGTGAGGCCGAGGCCCTCGAGCGCCGCCATCCCTTGGGCTCTCGCCTTCTTCATCGATATCCCATCGAGTTCGAGCGGCAACGAGACATTCTCGACGGCCGTGAGGCCCTTGAGGAGATTGAAGTCCTGGAACACATAGCCGATCGAGCGTCGCCGTAGACGGGCCTTCTCGTTACGCGACATCCCCGACAAGCTCGCGCCGTCGATCATCACGTCACCGGCGGTCGGTTCCTCCAGGCTCCCCGCAATCGTGAGAAGCGTCGACTTTCCGGAACCGCTGGGACCCATGATCGCGACCAGCGAGCCGCGTTCGACCGCGAGATCGATGTCCGTGATGGCGTCAACCTCGTTGGCGCCCTGTCCGTACTTCTTGGACACGTGTCGTAGTTCCAACATGCTCATCGGTGTGCTCCTGTCCGTCTCCGAATATTCGGAAGTACAACATTGCTTTCGGTCGGTGTCTCCGCTTGGTCAGCCGAGGCCCGTCGCAGGCGACCGTCAGCCGAATCGAGCCATCGAATGACCGAGTCGAGTCGGTAAAGTTCGGCGTCCACCGCCAACGCGAAAGCGAGGTCGAAGTGCGCCTCGTCTTCCTTCAGGCGAGTCCACTGCTGCATCAACTGCACGATGTAGCGACGGTGCACTTGGATGACGTCGAAGACGTCCACGTCGGGCAGGCGCGATGCCACGAGGACTTTGATCACGAGTTCGTCCCTAGGCGGTTGTGACAGGTCGGGCGGCGTTCGCAACCATTGGGCAAGTTCCACCTCGCCCATCTCGGTGATTCGATAGTTGCGTTGACGCTCGTCGGCCTCGACGTCGTCGGACTCCGCCAAACCGTCACGTTCTAGGCGCTGCAGGGTCGTGTAGACCTGGCCGACGTTGAGGGGCCACACCTCGCCGGTGCTCTCTTCGAACTCTTGGCGTAACTGGAACCCGTACTTCGGTCCCTCGCTCAAGAGAGCAAGCAGGGAATGGCGGATGCTCATAACGACCTCCAGGAGTTATACATACTCAGTATGCTACTCAATATACTCATGGTCGTCAAGTCTCGATCTTTTCCACTGATTGTTACGATCTCGGGTCCCTGCACGTCTTTTTCGACCCTACTGAGGAGAGTACGCAGTAGGCGGCACATGGGCAATCGGGGCTAACCACCAGATGGCACATAATCGACCCCGTATCCTCAGGGGATTACCCCTAAGGAGAACGTCACGACTTAGAAGCGAATGACCCCACGGATGTTCTCGCCGGCTTCTAAATCGTCGTAGCCCTTTTGCACTTGGTCGAGCGTGTACTCCTGAGTGACGAGCTCATCAATCATGAATTTGCCTTCATGGTGGAGTCGAAGGAGTCGAGGGATCTGAAGGCGTGGCGCTTCAGAGCCGAAGACGGTCCCCCGCAACTCCTGGTTCATCATCGAGAACATGAAGAGATTGAGGTCCACTGATGTCTGGTCCCACGGTGCGAGTCCCGCGGCGACCACGACGCCACCTTTGGCAGTGATGGAACGAGCCTCTTCGATGACGGCACTCCTGGCTTCGCCGACCGTGATGATCACGACGTCACAGTTCTTGCCCCACGTCAAGTCGGGCAAGATCGTGAACGCGGTCTCGAGCGTCGACGTCGAGCCGTGCGTGGCGCCCAGCTTCATGGCTCGATCGACCTTCGACTGATTGGTGTCGATGGCGACGACGGCGCGCGCGCCGGCGTGCAGCGCCCCTTGGATCGCCGCCGAACCGAGACCACCACAACCGATGACCGCGACGACGTCGCCGGGCTTGACGCCGCCACGATTGACGGCGGCACCAAAGCCGGTGGAGATCCCACACGAAAGGAGGGCGGCGGCCCGCAGGTCGTACCACGTCTCGACGCGAATCACCGACGCTTCGTGGACCACGATGTAGTCGGCGAACGTGCCCAGGTTGCACATGCGATTCACGTTGGTATCGCCGAGGTGGTGGCGCCACGTGCCGTCAGAGATCATCGGTCCCGCGAGCGTGCCGGCCGCCATGTCACAGATATAGGGCCGGCCGGAGATGCAGTACTCGCACTTCCCGCACGAAGGGATGAAGGAGGTGGCCACGTGGTCACCGGGCTTGACGGACGTCACGCCGTCGCCCACGGCGTCAACGACGCCCGAACCTTCATGACCGCCAATGATCGGGAACATCGTCGGGCGACCGGAGATCATCGCGAGGGCGTCGGGAGACTGGGAGAGCGAACCGGTCTGCAGGTGTAGGTCCGAATGACACAGTCCCGAGAAGGCGACCTTGACCCGCACCTCGTACGGATGTGGATCGTCGATCTGAATCGTCTCGGTGTGCCACGGACCGTGGAGTTCACTAAGGATTGAGGCCCTGACGTCCATAACTTCCCCCGTTCGGTGGGTCTGACGACCCGCGAGTTCACTCTACCGAGGGGGATGTACGCGTGGCGAGTCGAACGAATTACATCTGCTCGGGCGCGTCGATGCCCAACACCGAGAGTCCGATCCAGAGCGTTCGAGCGGCGAGGTCACAGAGCGCCAGTCGCTGATCGCGCAAGGCTCCCTCCGAGGTCAACACCGGACACGCGTCGTAAAACGCGGTGAGGCGCTGGGCCAGGTCGAAGAGATAGACGCAGAGGCGGTGCGGCTGGAGCGACGCCAGGGACGCTTCGAAGGCTTCGGGGAACGCCAGAAATCCGAGAGCCAGCTGGCGTTCCTGTGCGGTGTCCAGTGAGAACGCGATCGATGGTGCATCCCACGGCGCACCGAGACGACGAAAGATCGAACGTAGTCGAGCGTGCGCGTACTGCAGGTACGGACCGGTGTCGCCCTCGAAGGCGATCATGCGATCCAAGTCGAAGATGTAATCGTGATGGCGATCAGTGGAGAGGTCGGCGTACTTGATCGCGGCACGCGCTATCTGCACGGCTAATTGCGTACGGGCCATCTCGTCGAGATCGGTGTTGCGCTCGATCAACGCCGCGTCAGCGCGTTCAACCGCCTCGTCAAGCAGTGTGGCGAGCTTGATCGTGTCACCGCTACGCGACTTGAACATCTTGCGGTCGGGCCCGAGCACGTTGCCGAACGTGACGTGTTCACAGCGCACTCGCTCGGGCAGCCACCCCGCCATGCGCGCGACGGCGAAGACCATCTCGAAGTGCTGGGCCTGCGGCACGCCGACGACATAGAGCATCTCGTCGGCGTGGAGGTTGTCGACGCGGTCGCGCACCGCGGCGAGATCGGTCGCGGCGTAGCCGAAACCTTCATCGCTCTTTCGAACGATGAGGGGCAACGCGTCACCGTCGCGGTTGGTGAATCCCGGAGGAAAGACGCACAGCGCGCCGCCGCTTTCGACGATCAGTCCCGCCACCTGTAGGTCGGTCACGACGTCACTCAGCATGTCGTCGTAGAAAGACTCGCCGACCACGTCATCGATCGTGAGGGTGATGCCGAGGTCCTGATACACGAGGTCCAGGTAGGCGATCGACTGGTCGACGACGATGCGCCAAAGTCGCAGGGTCTCCGGGTCGCCCGCTTGCAGGGCAACGACGCGAGCCCGGGCCCGTTCCTTGAACGACTCCTCGGCGTCGAACTTGGTACGGGCCTCCTTGTAGAAACCGTCCAGGTCGCCAATGGTGAACGCCGTGTCGCCCTCGCCGCGGTCCACGAGGTGCTCGATGAGCATCGCGAATGGCGTGCCCCAGTCACCGACATGGTTGCGGGCGATCACGTGGTGTCCCGCGAATCGGTACATTCGCGCGAGTGCGTCGCCGATCACCGTCGAACGGAGGTTGCCGACGTGCATCTCTTTCGCCGCGTTCGGCGCGGAGTAGTCGACCACCACCGTCTTGACCATTGCCACGGCTTCGATCCCGAGTCTCGGGTCGCTGCGGAGTTGCGTCAATTGGTGGGCGAGGAATTCGGGCGTCAACGTGAGATTCAAGAATCCCGGCCCCGCGACCTCCAAGGTCGCGACGCCTTCCAGATCGCACCGGCCGACGATGTCCTCGGCGACGTCGCGCGGTGAACGTCCCAGGCGCTTGGCGAGCGCCATGACGCCGTTCGCCTGGTAGTCGCTCCGGTCCGACGTGCGCAGAACCGGGTCAGCGCCCGCTTCGAGCGTGTCGAATGCGCTTTGCAGGCGTGACAGGAGCGTGTCGTACGTCGACGTCATGGCACTAAGTCTCGCACCTCGATCACGCCGACATCGACTACCAGGCGAAACGCTCTCGCCACGAACACGGCAGAATGGAGCTATGACCTCACTCAACTCCTTCGGCTCCAAGATGACGCTCAACGTGCAGGGCCGTGACCTCACGTACTACTCGCTGCGCTCCGACGCACTCTTGGCGCTCGGTGTGGACCGGCTCCCGTATTCGATCAAGGTCCTCTTGGAGAACCTCCTTCGACACGAGGACGGCGTGAAGGTGAGCGCCGTCGACATCGAGGCACTCGCGCGCTGGGGTGAGAATCCCACGCGACACGGTGAGTCCGCGGGCGAGCACGCCAAGGAGATCGCCTTCACGCCCGAGCGCGTCCTGATGCAGGACCTCACCGGAGTGCCGGCGGTCGTCGACCTGGCGTCGATGCGTGACGCCATCATCGCGCTGGGCGGTGACCCCAACAAGATCAATCCCCTCGTGCCGGTGGAGCTGGTCATCGACCACTCCGTGATCCTCGAGCGCTCCGGCACCGCGGAGAGCTTCGATCAGAACGTCGTGATCGAGTACGAACGCAACATCGAGCGCTACACGTTCTTGAAGTGGGCTCAGAGTTCCTTCGAGGAGTTCCGCGTCGTGCCTCCGGGCATGGGCATCTGTCACCAGGTCAACCTCGAGCACCTCGCGCGCGTCGTGTTCGAACACGACGGTGTCGCCTACCTCGACACGCTGGTCGGCACCGACTCGCACACGACGATGGTGAACGGACTCGGCGTGCTTGGTTGGGGTGTCGGCGGCATCGAAGCCGAAGCGGGCATGCTCGGTCAGCCCACCTCGATGTTGATCCCGCCCGTCGTGGGACTGCGCCTCACAAGCGCCCCGCGCGAAGGCGTCACCGCGACCGACGTCGTGCTCACGATCACCGAGCTACTTCGCAAGCACGGCGTCGTCGGCAAGTTCGTCGAGGCCTACGGCCCCGGCGTGGCCTCGCTCTCGCTCGAGACGCGCGCCACGATCGGCAACATGTCACCCGAGTACGGCGCGACGTGCGCCATCTTCCCCATCGACCAACTGACGGTCGACTACTTGGCCTTCACCGGTCGACCGAAGGAGCAACTCGACCTGGTCGAGGCGTACGCGAAGGTGCAAGGACTCTGGCACGACCACGCGGCGCCCGAGCCGATCTACTCGGAGTTCGTCGAACTCGACCTCTCCTCGGTCGAGCCCAGTCTGGCGGGACCGAAGCGACCACAGGACCGCGTGTCACTGTCGGGCGCGCGAGGCGCGTTCCGCGACGCCCTGGGTCGAGAGCCATTGGAAGTCCACGGCGTGGACATGGCCGAGACCCTTCGCGAGGGTGCCGTCGTCGTGGCGGCGATCACGTCGTGCACGAATACCTCCAACCCCTCCGTGCTGGTCGCGGCCGGACTCGTCGCCAAGCGAGCCGTCGAGCTCGGGCTGAGCGCGAAGCCGTGGGTGAAGACGTCGCTCGCCCCGGGCAGTCGCGTCGTGATGGATTACCTCGAGCGCGCCGACCTCGTGAAGCCCCTCGACGCCCTGGGCTTCTATCTCGCCGGTTACGGGTGCACCACGTGCATCGGCAACACCGGACCGCTGCTCGCCGGCGTCTCCGAAGCCGTCAACGAACACGACCTCTCGGTCGTGTCGGTGCTGTCCGGCAACCGGAACTTCGAGGGTCGCATCCACCCCGACGTCAAGCAGAACTTCCTCGCGAGCCCGCCGCTCGTCGTCGCCTACGCGCTGGCCGGAACGATGGATATCGACCTCGCCCACGAACCGCTCGGCGTCGGCGTCGACGAGAAGCCGGTGTTCTTGGCGGACCTCTGGCCCAGTGACGCCGAGGTCGCCGAGGCCGTGCGCGCGTCGGTCACGCCGGCGATGTTCGAAGAGCGCTACGCCAGCGCCTTCAGCGGCGACGAACGTTGGCAGAATGTGCCGACCACCAACGCCGTCACCTACGCCTGGGACCCGACGTCCACCTACGTGAAGCTCCCGCCGTACTTCGACGGTCTCACGATGGAGCCGGGCGTGGTCACTGACTTCTCCGGCGCGCGCGTGCTCGCGAAGCTCGGTGACTCGGTGACGACGGACCACATCTCGCCAGCCGGCAACATCCGCGCTTCGTCGCCCGCCGGGAGGTATCTGATCGACGGCGGCGTCGTGGCGGCCGATTTCAACAGCTACGGCACGCGACGAGGGAACCACGAGATCATGGTGCGCGGCACCTTCGCCAACATCCGGATCCGCAACCAGATGGCGCCGGGCACTGAAGGGGGCGTGACCGTCAAGTTCCCCGAGGGCACCGAGATGTCGATCTTCGACGCCGCCATGGCCTACCAGGCCGAGGGCACGCCGCTCATGATCATCGCCGGCAAGGAGTACGGCACCGGATCGAGCCGCGACTGGGCGGCCAAGGGGACGAAGTTGCTCGGTGTGAAGGCCGTGCTCGTCGAGAGCTACGAGCGAATTCACCGTTCCAATCTCGTGGGCATGGGCGTGTTGCCGCTGCAGTTCACGGCCGGCGAGAGTGCCGCGACCTACGACCTCGACGGTACCGAGACCTTCGCGATCAGCGGACTCGACGCGCTCAATCGAGGCGAGACCGTGTCGACGGTGAACTTGACGGCGACGCGCGCGAACGGAGAAACGGTCACCTTCGACGTGCGCCTACGGATCGATACGCCCACCGAGGCCGAGTACTTCCGTCACGGCGGCGTCCTCAACTTCGTCCTGCGCCACCTCGCCCAGAGTTAAGCCTTCGACGCGCTCTCGGCCGCGGTCGCCGCGGCGTCGGTGCTGTCAAAGAGTGCGATGGAGCGAATCACCGAGTTCGATGACTTCGCGAGGCGCATCTTCACGGTGTCGTTGGCGCGCGCGAAGGAGACCGAGATCTTGTCGTTCGTGAGGTCGCTCACCACTTGAGCGAGGGTGGCCAAGCCCGTGAAATCGATGTCGGCGATCGCGACGGCGTCAATGATGAGGTGTTCGGTGTCCGGGAACTTTGCCAGGTTCTCGTGGATCTCGCGTCGGAAAATTCCGGCGTTGGCGAAGAACAGTTCCTCGCCGAAGAGCACGACGAGAAGGTGGTCGACGCGTTCGACACCTTCTTCTTCTTGCGGCTCCCAACTCGTCGTACCGGCCCGTCGACCCAATTCGACCATCCTCGGACGCGCCGATCGCCAGGTTTGATCGAGAATCGCGAGTCCGACCGCGATGGCCAGACCCTGCTCGACACCGATGAAGATCACGCCGAGGGCCGACACCAGCGCGAGTGCGAACTCCCAGCGACTCGTCGCCAAGATCTTGCGGAACTCACCGACCTTGATGAGGCGAGCGCCCACGAAGAGCAACACGCCCGCGAGCGCGGCCAGGGGAATCATGTGCGCGTACTTGGCGAACGGCGAGAGCACGAGGGCACCCAACCCGGCGACCAACAGGACCAGCTTCGTGCGGCCGCCCGCGAGCTTGGTCACCGTCGTGCGCGCCGGACTGGCGTTGACCGGGAAGGCGCCGACGAGTCCGCACGCGACGTTCGCCAAACCGATGCCGACGAAGTCGCGACTTATGTTGTCGGCGATTCCGAGATCATCGGCAGTGGTGCGACAGGTGGCCGCACTCTGGCTGAGGATCACGACGACCAGCGTCAGCGCGGTCGTGCAGACCGTCCCCCACTCCGATCCACTCAGCCAATGCAGGCGCCACGTCGGGAGCCCCGCGTTCACCGCGCCGAGCTGTTCCACGCCGTGCCTCGCGAGCGACCCGACGGCCGTCACTATGGTCGCGGCCAATACCGCCGCCAGGGCCCAGGGCAACTTCGCGTTGAGTTTTTCACCGACCACCATGACGACCAACGTCCCCACGGCGAGGATGATCGACCAGGTGCTGACGTGACCGAACTGGTGAGAGATCCATTGGAGCCGCGAGATGAAGGATTCACCCCCCGAAGGGACGCCGAGCACGCGAGGGAGTTGGTGGGCGATGATGATGAGTCCGATGCCGGCCATGAAGCCGACGACGATGGGCAAGGACAAGAAGTCGGCGAGCCAGCCCAGCTTGAGCAGCCCGATCGCCATCACGATGAGACCGGCGACGAGGGCCGTCGCGGCCACCAGTTCCATGTACTCGGCCGACGAGGCCGGCGCGAGTCGTAGTAGCGCCACGGCGAAGAGCGGTGCGATCGTCGAGTCCGCGCCCACCGAGACGATCGGGTTAGACCCGATCACGAAAAAGACCAGCGAGGCGGTGATGAACGCGACCATGGCGGTGAACGCGGGCACGCCGGCGAGCTGGGACGTGGCGAGTTGCTCGGGAATGGCGATGGCCAAGAGCGTGATGCCCGCCAGGAACTGACCGGGGAAATTCGCGCGCGTGAGGCCGCTGAAGATATGGCCTATTCCGTGTGTGTCACGACGTTGCGCAATCGGTGTTCGATTGGTGACGCGCGCTGAATCCATAGCGCAACATTACGACTCTGCGAGTGGGACTACGAGGTGATGACGACCTTGAAACCTTCGGCGAGACGACCCTTGTCCATTCCCGCGCTCTTCGCGACGGAACGGGCCCACTCCTTCAACATCTTCTTCAAACCCTTGTTGTCGCCGACTTGAGAGACGTGGCGCTTCAACGCCGCGTGCTTGTACTTGAAGCGCTTCGTGATGTCGACCACCATCGTGGCCTGGCTTCCGCTCAGCCAGACGACCGGCACGGAGTGCGGTGTGAGGCCCTCGCGCAACAGTTCGGGAAAGGCGTGGGGATTGCGCGCGTCGGGATAGACCGCGCGCATCGTCGCCTCGCCTGAGGCCATGTGATCGGGATGGCTCGCGCGCATGCGTTCCCAGTTACGTTCGGGACTCTGCGTGATCACGAGGTCCGGCCGATGTGTACGAATGACGCGCGCGATTTCACGACGGAGCAACAACGTGGGCTCGACCTGACCGTCGGGCCAGCGGAGGAATGTGATATTCGTCACTCCCAACTCACGACCGGCAGCACGCTGTTCGGTCTCGCGAATTTCTGAGCGTTCTTCACGAGTGTGCGTGGAACCATCGCCACCGGCGTCGCCGGAAGTGACGAGGCAATACGCAACATCGACGCCCTTACCGGTCAAAGTTGCAATCGTTCCGGCGGAACCAAAATCGACATCATCAGGGTGAGCGACTACAACGAGGGCGCGTTTTATGGACTTGTTGTACTTGAAGACGGGCAACGCCTGCTTCTTTTTGCTCACAGTACCGAGTCCTCCCTGGTCGGATCCCAGCTCGCCAGGTCCTTCAAGTGTGGGTCGTTTGAAAAGACCTCCACGATCGGCCGCTTGAGTCCCAAACGACGCATGATCACTTCAGCCTCAATAATTTGATTCCACAGTAACAAAGAGACCACAACGCCCGTCGAGCCAGCGCGAGCGGTCCGTCCCGAGCGGTGCAGATAGGCCTTTTGGTCCTCCGGGGGGTCGAAGTGGATTACGCAGTCGACTGCTTCAATATGCAGTCCCCGGGCGGCGACGTCGGTCGCGACGAGCACGGCCAATCGGTCCCCCGAGAAGTCCGCCAGCGCCTTCTCGCGCTGGCTTTGGCGAAGGTCGCCGTGGATCGCGGCCGCGTCGACGCCCTCTTTGACGAGCTGTTCGACCAAACGGTCGGCCCCTCGCTTGGTGCGACAAAAGATCAGGGTCTTGCCGAAGGAGGAGCAGATCGTGGCGGCGACCTTGATCCGGTCCATTTGGTGGACGTTCAAGAAGTGGTGGACCATTAATGACACCGTCTGGGTGTCGCTCGCGACCTCGTGGAAGACGGGATCGGTGAGATAGCGCTTCACCAATCGGTCAATGGCGCCGTCGAGGGTCGCCGAGAACAGCAGCGTCTGATGCGGGTGTTCGGCGATACGACGCAGTACCCACTCGACTTGGGGCATGAAACCCATGTCGGCCATGCGGTCGGCTTCGTCCAACACCAGCACGTCGAGGTCCTCGACGTTGACTTCGCCGCGGTCGCCCAAGTCAATGAGTCGACCGGGTGTCGCGATGATGACGTCACAACCCCTTCGCAACGACTTCACCTGACGTTCGATGTCGGCCCCGCCGTAGACGGCGTTCACGTGGAGCCCCAGCGCGGCACCGAGGGGCTTCAAGACTTCGTGGACCTGAACGCAGAGTTCGCGCGTGGGCAGCAGCACCAGACCGCGCGGTCGCGCCGGTCCGCCCTCTTTGGCCTTGTAGGTCTCGCCGGCCGATATCCGCTGGAGCATCGGAAGTCCGAATCCGAGCGTCTTGCCTGATCCGGTCTTGGCTTTGCCGCACACGTCACGGCCCGCGAGCGCGTCACTGATCGTGAGGGCCTGGATCGGGAAGGCGGTGGTGATTCCTTGCTCAGAGAGCACTGTAACGAGCTCGGGCAACACACCCAACTCGGCAAATGTCTTATTGGTGGCGTACGAGTCCTTGGCCGACGGCACGGACTCTTTGATTTCACTACTCACGGGACAACGACGTTTCTCGGTTGGACCCGGAACCGGCGTTCGAAAGTGTGGGCCCAAGCTCAATTCCTAGAGCTTCGTCACCAGTCTACGACATAATATTGATTTTTTAGCGCGAGATTCGAAGGAGAATCATGGCCCGACTAGAAATTGGAGCAAAAGCGCCAGCGTTTGCCCTTACGAACCAGGCTGGAAAGACCGTTTCACTGAAGGATTTCTCAGGTGAGAGATTCGTCATCTACTTCTATCCGGCCGACAATACCCCCGGGTGCACGAAAGAGGCCTGTCAGTTCAACGACGGTCTGACGGCCTTTCGAAAGCTCGGCGTCAAGGTCCTCGGTGTGTCACCCGATGGCGCGGAGAAGCACGTGGCCTTTCGCAAGAAGTACGGACTCACGTTCGACCTCTTGAGCGACGACGACCAGTCGGTCATGACGCGCTACGGCGCCTACGGCGAAAAGATGATGTACGGCAAAAGAGTGACGGGCGTCATTCGCTCCACGTTCGTCATCGGACCCCAGGGCACGATCGAACATGCCTGGTACGGCGTTCGCGCTGACGGCCACGCCGCCAAGGTCCTCGCGACGTTGAGCGACTAGCCAGCCGCTTCGCGTCGCACCGTACGCCAACGGTGCCAGAATCCGTAGGCGAGGCCGAGGACGACGATCGCGATGATCGGGTACTCCGCGGCGTGAAAATCGCCACTCACGTGCTTCCAATTCGAACCGGCGGCGTAACCGAGTCCGGCGAGGAGTGCGACCCAGACCGCCGAACCAATGGTCGTGAGCACCGCGAAGCGTGCGCGGTTCATCTCGGCGACACCCGCCGGCAGCGAGATGAAACTACGCACGATCGGGATAACGCGCCCTATGAGGACCGAGGCCGAACCGTAGCGCTCGAACCAGTGCTCGGCGCGGTCGAGATCCTTATGTGACAACAACAACCATTTGCCCCAACGATCGACGATCGTGCGCCCCGCGCTGCGACCGACTTCGTAGGCGATGACCGCACCGACGAGCGAACCCACGGTCCCCACGACGATGACCGCCCAGAGCGAGAAGCGCGCGTGTTCAGTCAGGGCCGTCGTGCACAGTGCACCGGCGAATCCGTAGGCGACTTCAGAAGGGATCGGAATGCACGCGGAGGAGAGCACCGAGAGTACGAACAGCGCGAAGTAGCCGTAGTGGGTAATGAAGGATTGCACCACGACATTCTTATCGCTCCTTACCCGAAGATGCGGACCCCCGGTGATGCAGACTGCGTAGGGGCATGAAATGACGTGTGTGCCATCGATTGGCGCCGCGCGCCGGACTCGCCTCGCTCGCCGGACTGCACGGACTGCTCGAGGCTTATGACTGGTGCTTCGAACACCAGTAGGTGGTTCGCCCGCCAATGGTCGCTGAGAGCATCGCCGCACCGTCGCGCGGACAGTACGCTCCCGGGAACCGACCTTCCATGTGATCCCCCAAATGCGATCCACCCCGACGCTGCAGCGTCCGCATGGTCTGCGTGAAGGTCTTGTAGAGCGCGCTTCGTTGGTCGTTACTCAGCAACCCCGTGGGCGTGCGGGGATCGATGCCCGCGCGATACAGCATCTCATCGGCGAGCAGATTCCCGACGCCCGCGACCGACGACTGGTCCAACAGCCTCGCCTTGATCGCCGGTCCGTCGCCGCGCGTCAGTACCACCAGATCGAACTGCTTTCGCGTGAGCGTCAGCGCGTCGGGGCCGAGTTCACTCAGGTCCGGCCCGATCTCGAAGCGACCGAGCCGTCGCGGATCGTGCAAGATCAACTTTCGACCGTCGTCGAACTCCAGTCCCCCGCGAACCCAATCGGACCGAAAATCGTGAGGACCGTAGAACAGCCCGTCGATGCCGGCGTCGCCGTCGATCAACAACACACCCGTCATACCAAAACGCACGCCGAGGCGGACGCCGTCGGTGTCGAGGAGCAACAGCTTGCCCCGTCGATCGGTGCCGGTCACCGTGAGGCCCCTCACCGCCCGCGCCCACGCCCCGACGCTGGTCAGTTTCTTCGCGGTGTACGCGTCGGCCCA